>JAQIBG010000313.1 GCA_027859175.1 Planctomycetota bacterium
ACCTCAACTCCCTCGACTTCTCCTGCTACGGCTGTTACAGGTTGAGGCGGTAGGCGGCTTCGCTCCAGCGCAGTTCGTTGCGGAACTGGCGCAGGCGGGTGTCTTGGTCGATGACCGCGAGTTCGATGCCGGCCATGCCGGCGAAGTCTTCGAGGTGGTCGAGGCCGATGGCGGTGCTGTAGCCGGTGTGGTGGGCGCCGCCGGCGTGGATCCAGGCCGCGGCTGCGGTTGGGAGATCGGGATGGGCTTCCCACAGGGCGCGGGCGACCGGCAGATTTGGCAGGTCTTGCGGCGGGGTCACCGCTTCAACGGTGTTTACCAATAGGCGGAAGCGTTCGCCGAGATCGATCATTGAGGCGTTGAGCGCGGCACCCGGCGCGGCGTTGAACACCAGACGCACGGGGTCTTCCTTGCCACCGATGCCAAGCGGGTGGATCTCACAACTGGCCTTGCTGGCGGCAATCGACGGGCACACCTCGAGCATGTGGGCGCCGAGCACCTGCATGCCGCTGGGATCGAGATGGTAGACGTAGTCTTCCATAAACGAGGTGCCGCCGTCGAGGCCTTCGGCCATGGTCTTCATGGCGCGCACCAGGGCGGCGGTCTTCCAGTCGCCCTCGCCGCCGAAGCCGTAGCCGTCGGCCATCAGGCGCTGCACGGCGATGCCCGGCAGTTGCTTGAGACCGTGCAGGTCTTCAAAGGTGTCGGTGAAGGCAATGAAGCGCTCGTTGGCACCAAGGAAGTCGCGCATGCCCAATTCGATGCGAGCTGCGTCGGCCAAGGCCGCACGGCGCGCGCCGCCGGCCGCCAACGCGGGCGCCATCACGTAGGTCTCATCGTATTCGGCGCACAGCTTCTCAACCGCGGCGTCGCTCACAGCATTCACGCGCGCCACTAGGTCACCAACGCCATAGCCATCAACCGCGTACCCCAGGCGCATCTCGGCTTCCACCTTGTCGCCTTCGGTCACGGCCACGCGGCGCATGTTGTCACCAAAGCGCACGATGGTGGCGCCCTGCCATTCATTCCAGGCAGCGGCGGCGCGGGCCCAGGTGCCGAGGCGCAATTGCACGGCGGGGTCTTGCCAATGGCCAACCACCACCGTGCGCTCTTTGCGCAGGCGCGCGCCAATGAAACCAAACTCACGGCCGCCATGGGCCGACTGGTTCAGATTCATGTAATCCATGTCGATAGTCGACCACGGAATGTCGCGGCCAAATTGCGTGTGCAGATGCGCGTAGGGCTTGCGCAAAGTCTGCAGGCCGCTGATCCACATCTTGGCCGGCGAGAAGGTGTGCATCCAGCAGATCAAACCGGCGCAGGCGGGATCGGCCTCGGCTTGCTGGCACAGGGTGCGGATCGACTCCGTGGTGGTGGCGATCGGCTTAAACACCACCTCCACCGGAATCGACGCAGCCGCATTGAGCGCCGCGGCAACTTCTTGCGAATGCGCCGCAACCTCGCGCAGGGCTTCCTCGCCGTAGAGGTGCTGCGAGCCGGTGACAAACCAAACCTGATGCTGACTGAGAGACATGCGTTGCTCCTGAATAGCAGTGCTTTGAAAATTGGTATATTAGCCTTGGCCGTAACTAGCGGCCGGCCCGTGTTTGCGCATATAATGCTTATCAACGATGTGGGCCGGCAGCGGAACCGCCTGCGCATTGACCTGCTCGGTGATCGTGGCCATGCGGGCCACCTCTTCGAGCACGCCGGCATGGTACACCGCGGCGTGCACATCTTTGCCCCAGGTAAAGGGCGCGTGGCCGCCCACCAATACCATCGGCATCGCCACCGGATCCAAACCCGCGAACGCATCGCGAATCTGAACGCCGGTTTCTTCTTCGTAATCGCGCGCGCAGGCCTCGGGCGTGAGCACGGCGGTACACGGCACCGCGCCATGCGCGTAGTCGGCGTGGGTGGTGCCGTAGCAAGGCAACTCGCGCCGGGCCTGCGACCAAGCAGTGGCGTAGGTGGAATGGGTATGCACCACCCCACCAATGCTGGCGAACTCACGATACAACAAGGTATGGGTGCGCGTGTCCGACGAGGGCTTGAGCGTGCCGTCAACCACCTGGTTATCGAGGTCCACCAACACCATGCTGGCCGGCGTCAAATCAGCATAGGCCACGCCCGAGGGCTTGATCGCAATCAGCCCTCGCTCGCGATCAATGCCGGAGGCATTGCCCCAAGTATGCAGCACCAAGCCCTGGCGCTTCAGCTCCATATTCGCTTCGTAAACCTGCTCACGTAATTGTTGGCATTCCATGTGCACCCCCTGCGCAGTGTAACTTTAACCGAGCGTTGATTCGACGAAGCCGCCGAGCTTGCGGTAATCGGCGTATAAGGCGCGGTAGGCCTTAGCGCGCTTGCGATCGGGCGTGTAGCGCCGCTCAACCGGGCTGGCCATAACCTTCTGCGCCGCCGCGATTGAGCGGAACGCGCCGCCGGCCACCGCGCCGGCAATCGCAGCGCCCAAGGCGCAGCACTGGTCAGACTTGACCACATCGATTGGCCGCTCGAACACGTCAGCGCAGGTTTGCATCACCAGTTGGCTCTTGCGAGCGATGCCACCCAGGGCCAACACGCCCTTCACCGCTACGCCTTGATCAACAAAGCAGTCAACAATCGCACGCGCGCCGTAGGCCGTGCTTTCAACCAGCGCCCGGTACAGAGCCGGGGCATCGCTACCCAGGTTGATACCAGTCATCGCGCCGCGCAGTCGTTGGTTGGCATTAGGCGTGCGACGGCCGTTGTGCCAATCGAGCGCCAACTCGCCGTGGCTACCGGGCGGCAGGGCCAGCGCGACGCGCTCCAGCGCCGGCAGCATGCCGTCGATCAGGCTCTCTGCCAATTTCTGCTGGGCCTTGGGCAAGAGCTTGGCGTCGGCGCCGAGCGGCCACGCCAGCAAACGCCGGAACCACGCATAGGCATCGCCAAAGGCCGACTGGCCCGCTTCCAGGCCCACCATGCCGGGGACGATCGAGCCGTCGACCTGGCCGCAGATACCGCGCACGGTGCGACGACCGATTTCCTCAGGCTTGGCCAAGAGCATGTCACAGGTGGAGGTCCCCATGACCTTGGTCAGAATATTCGGCCGTGCGCCAGCACCAACCGCACCCAGGTGCGCGTCAAACGCACCAACTGCCACCGCCGTGCCGGTCGGCAAGCCGAGCTTACGCGCCCAGGCTCCGGTCAGGCCACCCACCGCGTGGTCAACGGTGTGGGTTTCGCTGGCATAGCAGGCTGCCAGCTTGGGCAGGCTGGGATGCAAGGCGCGCAGGAAGTCTGCATCCGGCAGGCCGCCCCAACTGGCATGCCAACAGGCCTTGTGGCCGGCCGAACAACGACCGCGCGCCAAGGTGGCCGGGTCGGCGGTGCCGGTTAGCAGCGCAGGCAGCCAGTCGCAATGCTCAACCCATGAGGCCGTTGCCTTGCGCACCTTGGCGTTGCCCTTGAGCACCTTGGCGGCCTTGGCCCAGTACCATTCCGAGGAATAGATGCCGCCAACGAAGCGCGAATAGTCGTGCTTGAAATCGCCGCTGTGGGCGAGCTCGTTGAAGCGCTCGGCCTCGGCCACCGCGGTGTGGTCTTTCCACAGCACAAACATGGCGTCGGGGTCGTCTTTGAATTCAGGCTTCAGGGCCAGAGCCATGCCCGTGGCGTCAACCGGGCCGGGGGTGGAGCCGGTGGTGTCGATACCGATACCAACCACTCGTTCGGCGGCGCCAGCACCAGCGGCGGCCAGCACACCCTTAACAGTTTTGACCAGGACATCGAGATAGTCTTGCGGGTGCTGACGGAACTGTTGGCGCGCTGGGTCGCAATACATGCCACGCTTCCAGCGCGGATACTCGGCCACTGCCTCGGCCACCTCGCGACCAGTGCTGGTGTCAACCAACACCGCGCGGGCCGAATCAGAACCGTAATCGAGGCCAAGAGCACATTGCGAACGCGAACGAGCCATGAGAAATCTCCAGGGGAATCAGGCGGCCGTTACCCGGCACGGGTAACGCCAATTGTCGGTGCGGTCGAGCAGAGCGGTATGCACCGCTTGATGCAGCCCTAAAGCACGACGCCGAGGCGCGGTGTCGATCGCAATGCTGCCCAGGCGCGCTGCCAGGGCACTGCCGGTGATCGCCGCGCGTAAACGTTGCAGACGCGCCGGGGCCAGCTCAGCCAGGGCACCGGTGAGCACCACGCGAGCGAGACCGAGCGTATTCAACGCAGCACCGACGATGGCGCCGGCGGCGTCGAGATCCTTGTCATCGCAGCGCTGCAAACGCGGCGCGGCGAGGAGGGTTTCCAAGCAACCGGTGGCGCCGCAGCCACAGCGGCGACGCCGCCCCAGCACTGGCGTGTGCCCAAGCTCACCCGAGAAGGGCCCAGCTGCACGGTGCAGGTGCCCGCCGATCATCGCCGCCGAGCCCAGACCGTCGCCGCTATCAACCAGCAAGAAGTCGTCGCCACTGCCGGCCACGGCGTGACCCAGAGCCAGGGTCCTAATTTCTTGCAGCACTACCGTCGGCACACCACCCACGGCCGCGCTGATCAGTGCGCGTAGATCTTCACCCGGTGCCCACGGCACCTGATGGCAGAACAAGCAGCGCCCCTGCTCGTCATCAACCACGCCGGGCACACTGGCCACGGCCGCCCACAGGCCGGCCGGAGCCCCCACTGCCTTATGCAAGGCAGCCGCCCAAGCAGAGGCCGTATCGGGCGTAGCAAAGCTGATCGACCACACCGCCTCATCGTCGGCCGGCACGGCCACCGGAACCAAGGCCAGCCGCGTGCGATTTTGGTTGAGTTCAATCAGCAGGAAGCGCGCCACGTCTGCGTCATAGGCCACCGGTCGACTTGGGCGCCCCGGCCCGGCTGCCGCGCTTTCTTGCTCTTGGACCACACCAGCAGCCAGCAGTTCATCGACGATCTTTCCAGCGGTGGGCTTGCTAATGCCCACAGCCTCAGCTAATTCTGCCCGCGACGCCATCCCACCCGCGCGCAGGGCCGCTAGCACCGCTCGCTGGTTGAAGGTCCGGAGTGAATCGGCTGCCGCCATTGTTGGTAAAGGTACTTTACTTATTGTGGATGGCAAGGGTTTGGGCGAGGTCCTAGATCCTAGGACACGCCTTGCGGCGCTTGGGTCGTAGGGGCAGCCGCTTGATTCTACGCATCGGCACCCGGGCGGGGTATCGGGGCGGTCAGCCCCGTGCCTAAGCCTGCCTGCAGGCGACCGAGAACGGCAAGCCGGTCCTAGATCCTAGGACACGCCTAGCGGCGCTTGGGTCATGGGGACAGCCGTTTGATTCTACGCATCAGCAATTGGGCGAGGTCTCGGGGCGGTCAGCCCCGTGGACAAGCGTACATAGGACGGCGATCCGGTCCTAGATCCTAGGACGCGCCTAGCGGCGCTTGGGTCATCGGGACAGCCGTTTGATTCTACGCATCAGCAATTGGGCGGGGTATCGGGGCGGTCAGCCCCGTGCCTAAGCCTGCCTGCAGGCGTCCCAGGACCCAGGACCCAGGACCCAGGACCCCAAAATCAAATAGCCCCATCCCATTCATCAAGAATACGACTCTTCACGTCATCAATCATGGCCTGCTGGAGTTCGTCGATGTTGCCTTCGACGTAGCGGTCCAAGTTGTAAGCGGTGAAACCGATGCGGTGATCGGTGATGCGATTCTGCGGGAAGTTGTAGGTGCGAATACGGTCAGAGCGGTCGCCGGTGCCAACCTGCTGCTTACGCTCAGCGGCACGTTCGGCGGCCAGGCGGCGCTGTTCATGATCGTAGAGCTTGGCCCGCAGCACTTTCATTGCGCGGTCGCGATTGGAGTGCTGACTCTTCTCGTCTTGGCAGGCGGCCACCAAGCCCGAGGGCTCATGGGTGATGCGCACCGCTGACTCGGTTTTATTGACGTGCTGACCACCAGCACCCGATGCGCGGTAGGTGTCCACGCGCAGGTCAGCCGGGTTGATGTCCACGTCGACTTCTTCGGCCTCGGGCATCACCGCTACGGTTGCCGCCGAGGTATGAATGCGGCCTTGGCTTTCGGTGGCAGGCACGCGCTGAACGCGATGGCCACCCGATTCGAAGCGCAGCAGGCCGTAGGCCCCGTCGCCCTTCACCATGAACACGCCTTCTTTGATGCCGCCCTCTTCGTTCTCCTGCAAGTCCATCACGTCCAATGACCAGCCCATCTTGGTGCAGTACATCTGGTACATGCGCGCCAGGTCACCGGCAAACAGACAGGCCTCATCGCCACCGGTACCGGCGCGAATTTCAAGCAAGGCGGGGCGATCGGCCATGGGGTCGTCTTGCGCCAACAGGCCTTTGATGTCTTCTTCCAATTGCGCGGCGGCGGCCTCACGCTCGCTGATTTCAGCTTCAGCCATTTCTTTCATGTCAGGATCGGCCAGCAACTCGCGCGCGGCCTCGGCATCGGCCAGGGCCTGACGCAAGGCGCGATACGGGTTTGCCAAGCGCCCCACCCGCGCGTGCTCACGCAACACCCGCGTGTAATCACTCGACGCGATAACGTTGGGATCTGACACGGCCGCTTCGAGTTCATTGAAGCGAGTGTCGAGAACGGCGAGCTTGGTGAGGATTTCAGACATGAGGCCTTCGATGTAGTTCAGGTCGGCGTGGCGTGCAAGCATCTACGCGCCACGGCCTGCAACCACGGCGCATCGCAGCGAATCGCAGCGCCCGCAACGCACAGAACCCGCCGCAACCGCGACGGGCCCTGCACTGAGGCGCTGAAGAAAGGCTAGGCCTTCTTCTTGCGCTTGGCCATCTTGCTGAAGCCAGAGCCAAACTTGTTGCCGAACTTCTCAACGCGACCGGTGGTATCAAGGATACGCTGTTGGCCGGTGTAGAAGGGATGCGAGGCGCTGGTCACGTCGCAACGGACCAGCGGGTACTCGACGCCGTCAATATCGATGGTCTCTTTGCTCGGGACCGAAGATCTGATCTTGAACAGATTGCCTTCGATACCGTCTTTAAAAATTACTTCCCGAATCTCGGGATGAATTTCCGCCTTCATGCTGTTTCCTTTCGGCCACGGGATAATTCCGTAGCCCTTCAGCGGTTAACTAAAATCGCGTCAGCCCTCTTCGGACTGGCCCTTCGACAAAGCCTCATCGAGACCGACACCATCGGGGTTGTCGTTAACGACCTGAACCTTGATGGTGGCTTCGACGTTGCTGTGCAGGCGCACAGTCACTTCGTAGCTACCGAGGTTCTTGAAGTTCTCGTGGAGGTGAACCTGACGGGGGTCGACCTTGACGTCGTTAGCTGCGAGAGCCTTGACGATGTCGCGGATACCAACCGAACCGAACAGGACGTTATCGTGAGCCACCTTGGCCGCGATTTGCAGGCTGATGCCGTCGAGCTCTTTCTTGAGCACGGCGGCCTGCGCCTCATGCTTCTGTGCCAGCTGCTTGGCCTGCTGTTGCAGGACCTCGATCTGACGCTTGGCCGCACCGTCCGCGAGGATGGCGAAGCCCTGAGGCAGGAGATAGTTGCGGGCGTAGCCGGCCTTAACCGACACGACTTCACCCATGGTGCCCAACTTCATAACCGGCTTGGTCAGGAGCACGTCGATGGTTTTAGCCATGGTAGTGTCTCCTTATTCGCCGACGTAGGGCAGCAGGGCCAGGAAACGTGCGCGCTTGATGGCGCTGCACAGCTGGCGTTGATAGGAAGCGGACACGTTGTTCTTCTTGCGCGGCTGAATCTTGCCCTGAGCCGAAACGTAACGGCGCAGGGTTTAGATGTCGCGATAGTCGATTTCGTAGACTTTGTCCTTGGTGAAGCGACACGGCTTGGGGGCCTCGGTACGCCGAGCCCGCGCCTTGCGCTTGGTCTTCTTGAATGATGCCATCGTGAACTCCGATTAGCTGATTATAATTGTTTGGATAGGAAGGTGTCGGGTCAGAACGGGGGTTCGTCGTCGACGCCACCGGCCGGCGCACTCGGTGCGCTGGGGCCGGGCTCGGGGCTGCTTTCGCCGCCACCGTTGCCGCCAGAGAAACCACCGCTGCCGCCGCCGCCTTCACCGCGTCCGTCCAAAAACTGGACGTTGTCGGCTACGACTTTGAGCTTGCTGCGGCGATTGCCGTCCTTGTCTTCCCACTGGTCCAGCTTCAAACGACCTTCGACCAGGCAGGAGCGACCCTTTGCAAGGTACTGCCCCACCAGTTCGGCGGTCCGGCCCCAGCATTCGACGTCCACAAATGTGGTCTCTTCTTGCTGGTTGCCGTCACGGTCACGCCAGCGACGGTTAACGGCGAGGCCGATATCCGCGAGAGCGCGCTCGTTCGAGAAAAAGCGAACTTGAGGGTCACGGGTCAAATTGCCCGCGATGATGACTCGGTTGTAGTTGGCGGCCATGAGACTCAGTCCTCGCCGTCATCCGCAGCCGCAGCAGCGGCAGCTTCAGCCATGCGCTCGGCGCGCTTGGCACGGTAGTCCTTCATCTTCTCGTGGCCCTTCACGTCGCGCGAGATGATCAGCTGGCGCAGCACGAGCTCATTGAGCTCGACGCGGCGCTCGATGCGGCTGATAGCATCGGCGGGAGCGGTGAAGTACCCTTCCAGATACAAACCAGTGGCTTCCCCATTAATCGGGTAGGCAAGCCTGCGCTCACCCAAGTTCTCATCAGAGAGCTCAATCCACTCGGCGCCCTCGGTCTCGTAAAGACCGCGGACTGCGGCCAAGGTTCCGTCCTTGTCGGCACGGGCCTGGCCAGCGTTCACGATAATCGTGGTTTCGTAGATACGTTCCATGTTGTCCTCATCGTTCTCATGGACCGTTCACCGAAGGGGTGAACGGGAGGGCGATCATTTGTCGCCCCCGAGACCGAGCCGGACACACGCCGACTGCGGTCGTACCGCGTCCTGTATCAGGCCTTGGTCAGGTGCTTGGCGAGGCGAGCCTTGTCACGGCTGGCGGTGTTCTTGTGAATGAACCCGCTAGCAGTGGCTTGATCCACACGCTTCATGAAGCGCCGAAGCAAGGCTTCGGCGTCACCCTTGTCACCGTCATGGACGGAACGCAGGTACTTCTTGCGAATGGTCTTAAGCTCGGTCTTCCGCGCCTTGTTGCGCACCCGACGCTTCTCGGTCTGACGCAAGCGCTTGGCTGCACTGAGGCAGTTCGGCATGAATGCTCCTCGGGACTATTCCCGTGATCAGCGTCCAGCGGGGGCTTTGGGGTGGCAACACACCACTCCTGAGCCCCTGCGGTTTGCGCCAGGGACAAATTAATCCAGCGTCCGCAACAGCGTAAGTGCTAGCTGCGAAGCTGGTTGAGACGGTCGGCGGAATCCTTGTAAGCGAGATCGAGCTCCACCACTTTGGTGAAATCTGCGACCGCCGCTTCGTTGTCTCCCATCGCCTCACTGACCCTGGCGCGGTTGTAAAGAACCTCTTTGTACTCCGTAGATAGATCATCTGCGATTAAAGAGAGGCACTCGGTAAACTGTTTTCTGGCAAGATCAAGCAGGTTCTTCTTCGAGAAGGCATGTCCGAGGTAGTTATGGGACTGCTTTCGGTAGCGCGGATCCTTGACCGATTGCTGGAATTCGGCCGCTGCGCCGTCCACGTCGCCCTGCTCAAACAGACGTGAACCGAGGTTAAATCGATGCGACATTTCGGTCGGCTGTCGCTGCACCCGCAGGCGGTATTGCGCGACCTCGAATTTGCCCAACTCCTCCTTGATGGCAGAGACGTCCTGCCCCTTGGATTCGAGCACCTTGATCTGGGCCTGCTTGGCCGAGATCACCACGTCGCCCTGACGCATGGTGATGACAAAGTCATGCGGGTCGACCTCGGCGGCGCGATCGTAGGCCCCCTTGGCATCCTTGAACTGACCAATGCGACGATGCACGTCGCCCTTCTTCATCAGCAGAGACTTGTCGGTAGGATCTTCGGCCAGGTCCTTATCGATGAACGATAGCACTTCTTCGGCGTCTTCCTTGGTCCGAATCATACGATTCATGACCTCGTTCTTGTTGGCGCCACCCTTATCAGCCAGCTGCTTGGTGTAGTCGCCGCCCTCATTGCGACGCGCCATCGACTTCATCGCTTCCCAGTTTTTCAGGGTCCGTGCGGCTTCACCATGGCTCTTGTCGGCCCGATGCAGTTCGGCTACGGCATTGATGGCTTTATCGAGCGGCTCGGGGTCTTTGGTTGCCTTGAACTTCTCAAGGTAGGCGTGACCGAGACTCCACAGCAAGGATTTGGACAGCAGGCCCGTGCCGCGCGCTTCTTCGTAAAACATGATCACGACATCGAGCATCGATTTGACGCCACTATCGTACACCTTCTTGGCGGCGTCGCCGCAGGCCTCGAGATTCCCGATGTCGGGCTTCTTCGCGACTGCCTTGATACAGCCAGACAGCTGCTTGTGCGGGTCTTTCGATAGGCTCAGGCGCATGCTGAAACCAGCCTTGCCCCCCTCTGCCGTACGCCGCTTGGAAGCGTCTAACAACATGCGGTAGTTGTCGACGTTCGCCGCGTCCACCTCTTGGCATTCGGTCGTGATCTCGATGGCGAGATCATAGTTCCGACGCTCAACCGCCTGTTTGGCGCGTGCCAGATGCTTACTCAGGTCCACCATGACTCGGATTACCCCGGGTTCTTGTCAAAAGGATCAAAATCGCTTGTGTACTGCCTGCCAACGCTATAGACCCCCATTCCACCTACAAGTCGAGATGGCCACGCGACCTATGAGTGAATCGCCCAGTCTGCCCAGCAATCCGGAATTGGTCTACTACCCAGCACCGGTGCTCCGTGAACAATGCCGCGAAGTGACGCAGTTCGACGACGAACTGCGTGTCTTCTGTGACAAGATGCTCGAGGGCATGGAACGCTGGAAGGGCGTTGGCCTAGCCGCACCCCAGGTTGGCGTGGCGCTGCGCATCTTCGTCACCAACCACACCGGCGGCGGCGAAGACACGACTCCCGACCGCCGCGTATGGATCAACCCCAAGATCACCCTGTCTGGGCCCAGCAACGATTACGAAGAAGGCTGCCTGTCGATCCCCGGGATCTACGCCAAGGTTGAACGCCCCAGCGTGGCCGAGGTCACGTGGCAAGACGTGACCGGCCTCGAGCACAGCGCCCGCTTTGACAGCATGGCCGGCGAGTTCCTCGCGGTGGTGATCCAGCACGAATACGATCACCTCGACGGGATCCTGTTCCTCGACCACGTGTCGCCGACGCACCTCGCACTGCAGCGCCGCAAGCTCAAGGATATGGAAAAGGCCTACCGGAAGGAGTTCGGTTCGGCCGGAACCGTGCTGCGCCGATGAGCGATTCCAACCGGCCTAGCGAGTTTGGCTTCGCGCTGCCGGTTGACGAAGCCAGCCGCGACCGTCTGGCTGGCCTCGGTCAGTTGGCCGGGAGCTTGGTGCACGAGCTCAAAAACCCGCTCGGGGCAATTGAACTCAACATGCAGATGCTGCGCCGACAGATGGACCAAGGCGCCTTCTGCGATAACGAAACCAGCCTCGGCAAAGTTGACAAGCGCCTCGGCCGCATTGAACAATCAACCCGTCACCTGCGTGACATCATCGAAAGCTACCTTGCGTTTGCCCGCCCCGGCCGCCTCGTGCACGATCGCGTTGACCTCAATGAAGTGATCGCCGAAGTAATCGAACAGCAGCAAGAGGTGCTGGCGAGAGATAAAATTGAAGTGGTGATCAAAGCCGAGCCAGGCCTGCGCGCGGTTGCGGCCGACCCGCACCACCTCCGGCAATGCCTGCTCAATGTCATCGTCAACGCGCGCGACGCTTTGCTGCTGCGCGATTCAGGCCGCCGCCTGATCATCGCCACGCGCAATCGCACCGACGCCGTGACCGTGGTGCTGGCCAACAACGGCCCACCCTTGAGCGATAACGCCGCGGCCCACCTGTTTGATCCCTTCTTCAGCGACAAAGAAGGCGGCACCGGCTTAGGCCTCGCCATTGTCAGCCGCCTGATCGAGATGCACGGCGGCCGCATAGAAGTTCACAGCGACCCAGCCCAGGGCGTGAGCTTCACCATTGACCTGCCCACCACCCTCGGCCTGGCCAAAGCGCGCAACGAACTCCCGTTGCCGCAGCGCGAGGTCGAAGCCCAGATCCACGAAGCCACGCCCAGTTCAGGCACCAGCACCACGTCCCAATGATATCATCGGCGCCTGCCGCCGACCCGCCCCAGAAAGCCACCATGGCAAACGTCCTGATCATCGACGACAACCAGACCAACCGCGAGACCTACGCCGATCTCCTCGGCGACGAAGGCCACACCTGCCTGACCGCCGGCACCGGCGAGGAAGGGCTCGCCAAAATGACCGGTGCCGCTGTCGACTGCGTGCTGTGCGATTTGATGCTGCCCAATCTCGACGGCCTCCAGACCATGGAGTTGGCCCACGAACGTCACGGCACCATCCCGTGGATCCTGATTACCGGCCACGGCTCTGAAGAGATTGCCGTCACCGCAATCAAGCAGGGCGCATTCAACTACCTGACCAAGCCGGTCGACATGCAGCGCCTGACCGCCACCATCGAAAGCGCCAGTCGCGTTGCCAAAACCACCAACGAGAACAAGGCGCTGCGCAAGGAACTCGGCTACGACGAGGCCCTCGATCGCATCGTTGGCACCTCGCAAGCGATCAAGCAGGTCAAACAGGTCATCCGCCAAGTTGCAGCCACCGACGCCAACGTACTCATTGATGGCGAATCCGGCACCGGCAAAGAATTGGTGGCCGACGCAATCTACGCGCTCAGCCGTCGCAGCGGCCGACCCTACGTCAAAGTCAACACCGCCGCGATTCCGCGCGAACTGCTCGAATCTGAACTGTTTGGCCACGAACGCGGCGCCTTCACCGGCGCAGTTCAACAGAAGAAGGGTAAATTCGAGCAGGCCGACACCGGCACCATCTTCCTCGATGAAATCGGCGAAATGCCGCTCGACTCCCAGGTTAAATTATTGCGAGTATTGCAAGACGGCACCTTCAACCGCGTTGGCGGCAATGAGCAGATCGCCACCAACGTGCGTCTGATCTGCGCCACCAACCGCAATCTGAAGAACGAAGTGCTGGCCGGCAACTTCCGGATGGACCTCTACTACCGCATGAACGTGGTCAACATTCGGGTCCCGGCGCTACGCGAACGCCGCGAAGACATCCCCCTGCTGTCTAAGCATTTCATCGATCACCTCAGTACGCGCCACGGCGGCAACAAGCAAGCCATCGACGAACTGACCGGGGCCCTGCGCCGCATGGATTGGCCAGGCAACGTCCGTGAACTCGAGAACACCCTCGAGAAGCTCTACGTGCTCACGCCCGGGCGCCAGATCGATGCCAGCCTGCTCAACCAAGAGCACGCCATGCCGTTTGGCGAAGCCACCCCCAGCCCTGATCTCGGCCCAACAACGCCGGCGCCGCAGCCCGCGGTCGCATCCAACGGCAGCAACGTTGACGACACCCCGCCTGGCACTGAAGACGACGCGATTCGAGCCCTGGTTGGCCTGCCCGTCGATGAAGTCGAACGCCGCTTGATCCTGGCCACGCTGGATCACTGCAAGGGCAACAAATCCAAAGCCGCGCGCCTGCTCCAGATCGGCCTCAAGACGCTGTACCGGAAGTTGGAGAATTACGGGAAGAAGGGCTAGGGCGCTAGGCGAGGCGAGGCGCGGTCCTGGGTCCTGGTACGCGCCTACGGCGCTTGGGTCATGGGGACAGCCAGAGACTCCACGCCATTCGCATTGGGTGGGGTATCGGGGCGGAGCCCCGCGTCTAAGCCTGCTTGCAGGCGTCCCAGGACCCAGGACCAGGACGCAATAAACAGCGGACAAGGTTTATCACAACTGCACCCCACCTCAGCCCTTGAACCAAGCCAACACTGAGACGACACTCGCTCTGTGCTCCTGCTGATCAACGACGACGGCATTCATGCCCCTGGCCTGCGCCATCTGTATCGGGCCCTTCGTAAAGAAACCGGCATGCCGGTGCTGGCGGTGGCGCCAAGCGTCCAGCATTCGGGGCAGTCGCACGCCATCACCCTCGACCGCGGGCTCACCGCCACGCCGATCTTGGAAGACGATTTCTTCGGCTTCTCGGTAGACGGCACCCCCACCGACTGCGTTAAACTAGCGCTCAAGGTGCTGCTGCCCAAAGAGCCACGCTTGGTCATCTCGGGGATCAACGATGGCCCCAATGTGGGCCGCAGCTTGTTTTATTCGGGCACCGTTGGCGCTGCGATTGAGGCCGCAATCGAAGGCCACCCGGCCATTGCCATCAGCCGTGATCACGGCGAGGGCGACGACATGGCCCAGGCCGCACGCTACGCGGCCGGCATCGCCAAAGCCTGCTTGGGCCGCCGCGAATTGCGCGGTGTGGTCCTCAATATCAATATCCCTGCCAAGCTCGGCGATCTCGAAACCCGACCACGACTGGCCCATCACGGCCACTCGGGCTTTGAGGAGACCTACCGCGCACGGCGCGATCAAAACGGCCGCCTGACGTGGCGCCTCAGTGGCACCCGCGTTGAACGCAGCAACGAGGGCGTCACCGATGCCCACCTGCTGCGCAGCGGCTTGCCCACGCTCACGGTGCTGCATCCAGATTTCAACGCCGACGGTGACCACCTCCCGGCACGCCTGCTGGCCCGAATTACCGCCCAGCCCGACGCCGATTAAGCGAGCCTCGCATGGCCCTGATCCTCGCTCTCGACCAAGGCACCAGTTCCAGCCGTGCCGTGGTGCTCAACGACAGCGGCGAACGCCTCGGCAGCGGGCAGCACGAGTTCACGCAACACTTCCCGCACCCAGGCTGGGTTGAACACGACGCCGGCGAGATTCTGCGCAGCCAACTCACGGCCATCGCTGGCGCCATGAACCAAGCCGGTTGCAGCGTCAGCCAATTGGCAGCCATCGGCCTGAGCAACCAGCGCGAAACCATCGTGATGTGGGACCGCGCCACCGGCGAAGCCCTGGCGCCAGCGATCGTCTGGCAAGACCGCCGCACCGCCACCCACACCGCCACCCTACGCGCGGGCGGACACGAAGCGCTGGTTCGCGAACGCACCGGCCTCGTGCTCGATCCGTATTTTTCTGCGAGCAAAATTGCCTGGCTGCTCGATGCGCACAGCGGCTTGCGCGCCCGCGCCCGCGCCGGCGACATCGCGGTTGGCACCATCGACAGTTGGTTGATTCATTGCCTGAGTGGCGGCGCCGTGCACTGCTGCGACATCAGCAACGCCAGCCGCACCAGCTTATTCAATATCCACACCCACAGCTGGGACCAAGACCTGCTCGACCTGTTCGACATCCCCGCCGCGGTCTTACCTCAGGTGGTTGCCTCCGCCGGAACCTGCGCCATGGCCACCGCCCTCGGCGCACCAGTGCCCATCTGCGGCATGGCCGGCGATCAACAGGCAGCCCTGTTCGGCCAAGCCTGCACCGAGCCCGGCCTCGCCAAAATTACCTATGGCACCGGCGCCTTTGCCCTGCTGAACACCGGCACCGAGGTCCAACCGCGCGACGGCGTGCTCAGCACCATCGCATGGCAACTCGGCACCGCCGCACCGGTCTACGCCAACGAAGGCTCGGTATTTATCGCTGGCGCCGCAGTGCAATGGCTGCGCGACCAGATGGGTTTCATCGAAAACGCGGCCGACATCGAAGCCCTGGCCAACAGCGTACCCGACAGCGGCGGCGTGGTGTTTGTGCCGGCCTTCGCCGGACTCGCTACCCCCCACTGGGACGCCGACGCACGCGGCCTGCTGATCGGCCTGACTCGCGGCACCGAGCGCGGCCACATCGCCCGCGCCACTCTCGAAGCCATCGCCTGGCAAAGCCGCGACGCGCTCGTAGCCCTCGGTGGCGGTACCGCGCCGCAGGAGTTGCGCGTTGATGGCGGCGCGGCCAGCAACCGCCTGCTGCTGCACCTGCAGGCCAACGCCCTCGGCTGCGCCGTGCTGCGCCCACATGACCTGGAAACCACCGTACGCGGCGCCGCAGGGCTAGCTATGATCGGTGCCGATTTAGGTGACGTCTCCAGCGTGGCTCAGGCCTGGTCGCTCGACGAGCGCTGCGAACCGAGCATCAGCGCCGACCAGCGCCAAGCCGAGCACGCACGGTGGAACCGCGCGCTCGAGCGCACCCGCAACTGGAACCAGCCCGATGCGCCGTGACCGCGAATTGGCCCGCCTACACACCCAGCATGAGTGGGACCTGGTAGTCATCGGTGGCGGGGCAACCGGCATCGGCTGCGCGCTTGATGCCGCCAGTCGTGGCGCGCGCGTAGCCCTGCTCGAGCGCGGCGATCTCGCTAGCGGCACCTCGTCGCGCTCAACCAAACTGCTCCACGGTGGCGTGCGCTACCTCGAGGCGGCCATCACCAAGCTCGACAGCGGGCAATTCAACCTAGTGCGCGAGGCCCTGGCCGAGCGCCACCTGCTGCTGCGCCTGGCGCCGCACCTGGCGCGTGAACTGCGCCTGGTAACACCGCTACAGAACCGCCTCGAAGCCCCCTACATGTGGGCCGGCCTGCAACTCTACGATCGCCTGTCGGGCCTGCGTCGGCTTCAGCCCTGCCATCACCTGTCGCGCCGCGAACTGGCGCGAACCTGCCCGTCGCTACGGCCGGCGGCCGCTGGCGTCGCCTACTCAGACGGCCAATTTGACGATGCTCGCTATGCCGTTTGCGCCGCCATCACGGCCCAAGCCCACGGCGCCTGCATCAGCACCTACTGCGCCGTCACCGGGCTCGCGCCAGAGTCTGCAGGCTGGACCATCACCTGGCACGATGCGCTCAACAACGAGCGCGGCAGCATCCGCGCCAAAGCCGTGATCAACGCCGCCGGCCCCTCCTGCGATCAGGTTCGGGCGCTGGCCGATCCCCAGGCGCCAGCCCTGCTGCGCGTCAGCTCAGGCATTCACCTCGTGTTGCCCGGTTCGCTCTGGCAGGGTACCGCTGGCCTGCTGATTCCGGCCACCGCCGATGGCCGCGTGCTGTTTGCTCTGCCCTGGCTCGGTCATCTCCTGGTTGGCACCACCGACCAGGCCGCCACGGTCAGCGCGCGGCCCCAGGTCAGCGAAGACGACATCGCCTACGTTCTGGCCCAGCTCAATCCCTACCTGCGGCGTCCGGCCCACCGTGATCAAGTGCGCTCGGCTTGGTCGGGCCTGCGTCCGCTGGTGGCCGGCACCGCCGCTGGCGCCACCAAAGCGCTCAGCCGCGACCATCTCGTTCACCGTGATCAGCCCGGCCTGATCACCATCACCGGCGGCAAGTGGACGACCTACCGTCGCATGGCCAGTGACGCCGTGAATGCCGCCGCCAGCGATGCCCGTCTCCACCTCAAGCCGGTCTGCAGCAACCGCATCGCCATTGCCGGCGGCGCTCGTTTTCATCAGCTCGGTGACAGCTGGTGCGCCACGCTCGCGCCCGACATCGCCGCCCACCTGCGGCATAGCTATGGCGACCGCACGCCGCTACTGCTGACCGAACCAGCCGAACGGCTCCTACCCGGCCACCCCTACCTGCGCAGCGAAGTGGCCTACGCCGCCCAGCAGGAAGGTGCCGCCACCAGCGATGACATCCTGTGCCGGCGCACCCGCTTGGCCTTTCTTGACCGCGATGCGGCCAAAGCCGCGCTCCCCAGGGTCAATAGACTGCTCGCCGCTGCCCTCGCTTGGTCACCTGAGCAACAGCAGGCCGACCAAGACCGCTGTCTAGCGATCTTGAACACGGCGCTGTAAGCCCACAGGGCGGCTTATTCTTCAGACTGAACGGCTTGGTTCATGCGCACGCGACTGATCACGCGGAACAGGCCCCAGAACACCAACACGGCACCGAGGCCGACCAGGGCCGAGCTACTGCTGTTGGTGCCGATAAGCACCAGCTCCCCAGACAGGCCACCCACGATCATGATGATGCCAAAGATGATGCTGCTCATACCTCAGGACCTTTCTCGATCCCATGACGTCAGCACAGGTATCGTTCAACGCGGCGAGCGCTTTGGTCACTTTGTTGCCATTGGTACCACGCCCACAATAGAAAAGTCGGTCTGCAAGCACACAGCGTGGCACAACCGCGCTTGCCGCCCACGAGGCCCCATCTAGCATGCGGCCCCTTTGCGCCCGGTGACCTTCCGTCCCGGCGGCAAACCGAGCGATTGTGAGGATTCCAACGATGAAGCGCACCCATTCCTGCGGCGAACTCCGTGCCAGCAATGTTGACAACACCGTAACCCTGTGCGGCTGGGTCCAAAGCCGGCGCGACCACGGCGGCGTGATCTTCATCGACCTGCGTGATCGCAAGGGCATCACCCAAGTGACCTTCAACTCTGAAGTATGCGGCGAAGCCGTCCACGCCGAGGCCGACCGCCTGCGCGGCGAATGGGTTGTTGAAGTAACCGGCTCGGTGCGCTCGCGTGGCGACATGACCAACAAGGATCTGGCCACCGGCGAGATCGAAGTCTTCGCTAACGGCATCACCGTCCTCAACAAGTCCGAGACGCCTCCCTTCGAACTCGCCGAGCACGCCAAGGTGGGCGAAGAGGTTCGCCTGCGCTCGCGCTACCTCGACCTACGCCGCCCGACCATGCAGCGCAACCTGATGCTGCGTCACCGCGTGACCAAGATCATCCGCGACTACTGCGACGAGATGGAATTCCTCGACGTGGAAACGCCGATCCTGTGCAAGTCGACCCCCGAAGGCGCGCGCGACTACCTCGTGCCGAGCCGCGTTCACCCAGGCCATTTCTTTGCGCTGCCGCAGTCGCCGCAGCTGTTCAAGCAGCTACTGATGATTGGCGGCTACGACCGCTACATGCAGATCGCCAAGTGCTTCCGCGACGAAGACCTGCGCGCCGACCGCCAGCCCGAATTCACCCAGGTTGACCTGGAAATGAGCTTCGTCGATATGGACGACGTGATGGACATGGCCGAGGGCATGGTCCGCCGAATCTGGAAAGACGTCCTCGACTGCGACATTCCCAACCCGGTGCGCCGGATGGAATTCAGCGAAGCCATGCTCAAGTACGGCTCCGACAAGCCCGACCTGCGCTACGGGATGGAAATCCACGATCTCACCGATTGGGCCCCCACCAGCGGTTTCGTGGTATTCAGCCGCGCGGTTGAGGGCGGCGGCATCTGCCGCGCGCTCAACGCCAAAGGCGCCGCCGCCAAGCTCAGCCGTCGCAACCTCGACTTCCTCGACAAGACCTTCGTGCGCGACTTCGGCGCCAAGGGCCTCGCTTGGATCAAGCTGCAAGACGGCGAATGGCAAGGCCCGGCCGCCAAGAACATCACCC
>JAQIBG010000369.1 GCA_027859175.1 Planctomycetota bacterium
GGGTGAGGCGGTAGCGGCCGTGGTGGGCGTTTGGGATGCTTATTTGGCCGCTGAGGGGGAGGGGGCCTGAGGCGCGGGTGCGCCATTCGTCTTTGATGAGGTGGTGGAGGGCGTCGAACGCGGGTTTGCGGTGGCCGGTGGTATCGAGGAGGCCGGCTCCGCCCATCCAGGTGTCGGCGCCGATGCCCCACAGGTTGACCACGTCAACGGCGGGGTGGCTGTAAAGCAGGCTGAACATTTCGGCGTAGTACTGGGCTTGGAGCTGCGCGTTCCAGGTGCCCGCGCGCAGGTCGCCGGTGATCTCGTGGTGTTCGTGAATACCGAATTCGGTGATGTGGAGGCGCAGGCCTTCGGCGGCCAGGGCATCAAGCACGCGATAGGCTTGTTGGTAATCGGCCCACAGTCCGAATGGGCGATGGGCGTGGATGGCGTAGTAGTCGATCTTCACGCCTTGCTCACGCAGCCATCGGATCTCGCTCAGGCCGCGTAGGAGATCGCGATCGCGTTGCTCGTCAGTGTTCTTGTCGCTGAAGAAGCGGGCGCAGTCGCTGATGCCGAGCTTCGCTTCGGGGCAGCGTTCGCGCAGTTTGCTGAATAGTGGCACAGATTGCTTGAGGAGGTGTTTCTCGTTGACCACCTGCCAGGCTGCGATCCGGCTACCGTAGCGCTCGATGATGGCGTCGGCATGGCGATCGAGGGCGATTTGTTTTTTGGCGTTGCTCTGATCTTTGAGCCAGGCGGGCATGTACCCGGTCAAGAAATGGTACTCGAGTGGGATCTGGTTTTGCTCGCCCCATGCGACGTAGGCGTCGAGGTCTTCATACCAGCGCATGCCGGGGCTTGGTTCCAGGTACATCCACTTGGCGCTGTAGGGGATGATCGAATAGTTGAATAGCGCGAGAAAGGTTTCGCGTTCAGTGTCGCCAATGACCGGGGGGTGGTAGCGCTTGTCGGGTCGTTGGGATGGGCGCACGAACAGCGACAGCCCACTGCCAAAGCCGAAGGCGTGGGATTCGAGTTCGAGTTCATAGCGTAGTTCGCGCGGGACCTGATTGTGCTCGTCGCGGATCGAGACGCTGAGTGGGCTGGTGCGATTGGCGATGATATTGGGGCCGACTACTTCCTTGAGGAAACGACGGTTGGCTTGCCAGCGCTGCTCATCGAGCACGGCGTCTGGAATCGGCGGCGGTGGTGGTAATTCGGGGACGCATAGACGCCAATCCGCGTTGCTGGCCACTTCTTGCAATGCGGTGCTGCGACGCGTCGGTAAAATCAGATGGCTTGCACCGACCTGCGCGCACAGCGCAACGAGCTGTTCGTCGTTGAGGAGTTCGTAGGGCAGGCCTGGGTCGAGTAGCCGACCGCCCTCCTGGTGAATGTCAGCCTGAACCGCGCTGACGCGATTCCACCACGTGGTGGCGAAACGCGGCGAGAAGTACAACTGGGTGCCATCGCGCCATTCGCACACCACGCTGCGGCCGGAACCGATGCGAAAGCCACTGCGGTGGAGGGGGGTCAGGATGACGGCATCGGCTGCGGTGGCGGCGCGCGTTGCGTGCTGGATCGCAGTCCATGAATCCGTATTTGGCGGTGGTGGGCCAAGCGTCTGGCTGGCGATCAGGAGCGTGGCCGCTGCGGTTACGCTCAGGCGCAGGGCGCCTGAGCGGGCCCAGATCGCCAGGGCGAGTAGGAGCAGGCTGAACAGCGCGAGGAGCGGTGCTGCGATCGTCCAGGGCTGGAAGCCACCGAAGAAGGGCACATCGATCAAGATTGCGGCAGCGACCGGTACGGCCACCAGCAGGCCGAGGGCGGCGGCACCCGCCGGTTTGAGCAGGCCGTGGAGGAGGGCGCTGAGAGCGGTCAGCAGGGCAATCGGCGCCAGCAGGGCCGTGCTTATTGGCAGGGCAAGGGCGCCGGTGGCGACAGCGATGAGGATGCCATGGCTACGGCAGTCACTGCGCAGGCCGCGTTGGACGGCTCGGCCGAGGACCAGGGCCAGCAGGGGCAAGAGGGTTCCGCTGGCGCGCCACAGTTGGGCTTTGATCACGCTCGCTGAACCAGTTGCGAGCAAGCCAATTGCTAGCAGCGCGGTAAAGGTGAGGCCGATGGCGATGGCACGGCGGCGTTCGCGCCGTGGCAGCAGGGGCAGTGCCGCGCCTGTTATGGCAAGCAGGCTGGCAAAGCGCGGGATCGCGTTGTCGCCACTTTGCCACAGGCTTGCTGGGAAGCTGTGATGGGCGCTGCGCAAGCGCATCAGGGCGAACCAGGTGTCGTCGACAGCGGTCATGCCACGCAGCAGGATGACCAGACTCGGTAGCGCCACGATGCTTGCGACGGCGGTGCAGGCGAGGCCTCGTTTGAGATCGCCGCGCTGATGGTGGGCGGCGAAGCCAGCGAGGGCAAATACCGTGGTGTAGGCACAGATCAAGGCGTGGATGTCGAACAGGACTCCAATCAGCACACCGCCGAGCAGCCAGCGGCCTTGCCACACGGCAATCAGGATCCAGGGCGAGACGGCCATGGCGAGCCAGGTGTGGGTGAAACCGGCCACGTAGCCGTCGGCCCCGGCCAGTCCGCGCTGATGCCCGGCGACGAGGATCAGACTGGCAATAATTCCAGGCAGCAGGCGGCCCCACCAGGCGCGTGCCGCGGCGAGGAGACTGCCGAATAAGATCCAAGCGCAGAAGGCATGCAGGATGGCGTACACCCAGGGCCAGTTTGACTCGGTGACCACCAATGCGAGCAGGCGATAGCACCAACTGGGGTAGCTGGCGACGGTCTCGGCAATGGCCGGGTCAGCGGCGAAGCGACTTGGGTCGGCGTGGTGCAGCACAAACGCGAGCTGTAGGGTTTGGTTGCCGACGACCGGCGCGGTGCCGGCCAGCGCCAGCTGCAGCAGGGTGAGCGCCGCAGCGCACAGCCACAGCTGAACGACAGAGGGTCTGGAGCCGCGGTGGGTGGGCGGCTCGCTGGCGTCTGAGAGGCTGCGCCGTAGTATGTCGACTATGCGCATCACGCGTCACCCTCGCCTCCTCCCCAGCTTGGCGCTGTTCAGCTGCCTCGCATTGGGTGCCGGGCTTGGCTTCGCAATGGTGGATGATCCGGCTGCCGATGTGGCGGCCCTTGCGGCCGCGGCCACGGCCGCCGATGCCGATGCCGCCGCGTGGTGGGAATATGCCCGCGGTCTGGCGGCTGTTGGGCGCCATGCCGATGCGGCCGAGGCCTGCGCCGAGGTGCTCGCGCGCGAGCCCTACCATCGCGGAGCGCGCTTGGAGCGGGTGCTCGCCCTGGCGCGCGCCAGCGATGCCGACGCGCTCTATCAGGTGTTGAGCGAATTGACCTTTAGCGAGCCGGCCTTGGCGCTGAACGCTTGTGCCCGCAGCGAGTTGCTGCCGTATCTCGAAATCGAGCGCTTTGCTGCGCTGGCCGCCGAGGCCCGAGTGCAGGCTGTCGACT
>JAQIBG010000469.1 GCA_027859175.1 Planctomycetota bacterium
CCGCCCCGTACCCCGCTCGGTTGAGACGTCCCCAGAGCATCCGGCTGTCCCCACGACCCAAGCGCCGCCAGGCGCGTCCCAGGACCCAGGACCAAGCGCTACCAGGCGCGTCCCAGGACCCAGGACCAAGCGCTGCCAGGCGCGTCCCTGGACCCAGGACCAAGCGCTGCCAGGCGCGTCCCAGGACCCAGGAACCTCCCAACCAAGAAGCCTCTTGCGATCCGGTGAGCCCTTATAGCCTGTCGCGCTCTTCAATTGCCCGGCTTGGTGCCGGGTCGTCTATCGTTTTGTCCCGAGCTACGAGAGCAATTCGCGAACATGGCTGTTAAGATCCGTCTCCAGCGCCTCGGCCGCACCCACAAACCCTACTACCGTGTGGTTGCCACCGACGGCCGCCGCAAGCGTAGCGGCGAAGCCTGCGAAATCCTGGGCGTCTATGACCCCACCCTGGCCGAAAAGACGGTCCAGGTCGACATGGAGCAGGTCCACAAGTGGATCCGCAATGGCGCCGATTACTCCGAAGGTGCGGCCAGCATCCTCAAGCATGCCGGCTACGAACTGTACCCGGCTGAAGTGCTTGAAGCCCGCGCCGCCGTCAAGGCCAAGCTCAAGAAGCGCCGCCAAGAGCGCAAAAAGAGCGGCGAAACCGCCAAGGGCACCTACGTCAAGCCCACCCGCCGTGCGCTGAACAAGCACAAGGCCAAGCTCAAAGCTGTGCGCATGGCCGAACTTGCCAAGGAGCAGGAAGCCAAGGCCAAGGCTGCTGCGGAAGCCGAAGCTGCCGCCGCTGCTGCTGCCGAAGCCGAAGCCCCGGCTGAGGAAGCCACCGAGGGTTGATCCTTCGACTGCACGACGCAGTACCACAGCAGCCCGGCCATTTTGGTCGGGCTGTTTGCGTTTACCGACCCTTGCCCACCTTTTGAGCCCACCATGACCACCCCCCTTCGCGTCAGCATCGATCAACTCGAAGTCGACATTACGCCGCACTTGGATGGGCGTCGGGTGTCGGTTGATCATCACCTGCATGACGCAATCGCGTGCCATCTCGGTATCGCTCGCGACCAGGTCCACGATTACACCATCGACCGCCGCAGCCTCGATGCGCGCCACAAGCCGCGCCTCAACTTCATCTATCGCCTCGAAGCTCGGGTCAGCGACGGCAGCCCGGTGCGCGAAGGCAAGGGCGTCACCGTTCACACCCAGGCCCCCGACCAAGACCAGAGCCTGTACCATCTCAAACTCCGCGACGAACTACCACGCGAACCCGTGGTGGTGGGTACCGGCCCGGCCGGGATCATGGCCGCCTATCTCCTGGCCCTACACGGCTGCCGCCCGCTGGTGCTCGATCGCGGCCGTGACGTGAGCCGCCGTGGCGCCGACGTCGAACAGTTTCACCGCAGCCGCGAGCTCAACCCCAACTCGAACTTCTTGTTTGGCGAAGGCGGCGCTGGCACCTACTCAGACGGCAAGCTCTACACCCGGGTCAAAGATCGCCGCATGCGCTTCTTGCTCGAGGCCTTTGCCGCCGCGCGCGCGCCGCGCGAAATCCTGTATGTCCACCACCCCCACATCGGCTCCGACATCTTGCCGCATATGGCGCGCCGCATGCGCGCGCAAATCGAAGCCTGGGGTGGCCGCTTCCGCTGGGAGGCCGAAGTCAGCGACATTATCGAGCGCGACGGCCGCTGTGCCGGCGTGGTCCTCAGTGATGGCGAGCAGATCAGCGCCGACTGCACCCTGATTGCGCCAGGCCACAGCGCCCGCGCCCTGATCCGCCGCCTGCTCGAGCGCAATCTCGATCACAAGGCCAAGGGCTTCCAACTCGGCTGCCGCATCGAACACGACCAGCGCCTGATCAACACTGCGCGCTACGGCTGCGTGGCCCCGCCCAAGCACCTGCTCACGGCCGCCGAATACAACTTGGTGTCGCGCCCACCAAAACATCTCGATGCCGAAGGCGTCACCACTTTTTGCATGTGTCCTGGCGGCGAGATCATCTGCGCCACCTCCGATACCGAACGCCTCAGCACCAACGGCATGAGCCGCCACCATCGTGGCAGCCCCTACGCCAATGCCGGCCTGATCTGCAATCAAAGCGTGGACCGCGACAACGCCCTCGCCGGCTTCGATCTGATTGAGCAACTCGAACGCGCCGCCTTCACCGCCGGTGGCGGCGACTACAGCTGCCCGGCACAAAGCGCCTTCGCGTTCTTGCGCGGCGAAGACAGCGCGGTGCAAGAATCCTCGTACCGCCTTGGCGTACGCCCCGGACGCATCGACCAGATCCTGCCCAAGCGCACGGTAAAAAGCCTCCGCGAAGCGCTGAAATATTTCGAGCGCCGCATCCCCGGCTTCTTGAAAAACGGCAACCTGGTTGGTGTCGAAACCCGCGTGTCCAGCCCGGTCCGCTTTGAGCGCGATCCTGACACTCTCGCCAGCTCACTGCCCGGCCTGTACCTCGGCGGCGAAGGCGCCGGCTACGCTGGCGGCATCGTCTCAGCCGGTCTCGATGGCCTGCGCCTGGCCGAAACCATCCTCACCGGCATCGCCGCGCGCCGCGAACGCTAAGCGCTGTAACAAGCCAGTGGCGAGCTGGGTAAATAGCACGGAGACCTGCTTCATGCGTTTACTGAGCCTGTGCCTGCTGTGCTGCTGCCTTGCCGCGGAAACCGTCCCTGCGCCCGGAACCAAGGTGCCGCTGGGGTACTGGAGCGAGGCCGTGCTCGACACGGTCGACATCACCAAAGTCATGTCCAAGCGCCTGACCAGCCCGGCTGAATGGGATCGCTACGCCGAGCGCCAGCAGACCAAGGCCGACGCCATATCGGCGCGCCTGGAGGCCTTCATTCGAGCCTGGGCTGCCGGTGACAACGACGGCCAGATTCCAGCGGGCATGCTGCCGCGCGGTCTCGACAACGAGAAGCTCGGCGGCTGGCGCGTGGTTGCCCCCGAAGACGTCACGCCCGAGCAGCAATGGTGGCTGCGCCGGGCCCATGATATCGACTTCGATGCCCTGTATTTTCTGTATCCCGACAACCACTGCGCCTACGCCAAAATCGCGTATCTGGCGCCGTTCGGAAGCACATTGGTTATGGAGGGAGCGTTCCCGCACGCGCGCTTCTTCGACCTGCAAGTTGCCGCGCCCTACGATCCGCTGTCGCCGGCCACGGTCGGCTTTGGCGCCGGCGAAGTGCCGATCGTTGACGTCGATATCAATCCGCTGCCTGGTCACACCAACCCGTTCCGCATTGGTGCCGACCGCAGCGCCCAGAAGCGCAGCTACCGCGTTGATTTTCCACTCGCGTCTGGCAACGCCTCCGCGCTGAATCCGAGCTTTGCGCCGCCCGCCTACCGTGGCGCCGGCAACAGTCGCGTGGGCGGGCCGTTCCGCGATGCCGGCCCTGCCTTCGACGGCATGCTGCACCCCGGCGTGTTATGGATGCGCTACTACCTGCCCGACCACAAAGCCGGCCCGCTCGCTGGCGTACCGCTGCCTAAGGCCCACCTCGAACTCGCCACCGGCGAACGCTTCTGGCTCCTACCAACCAGCCTCGACTTGGTCGCCACGCGGCAAAGCACGCCGGTCGCCACCCGGCGCAGCGTAAGCACCGGCGGTCTGCCCGGCGACGATGCGCGCTGGGGTTGGAGCAAGGGCTTTGGCATTGCGCTCAGTGCCCTCCAGCGCCCCATCCGCAACGGCGTGGTCGACAAAAACAGAATCGCCCAGCGGGTAGCCAAGAACGTGGTCCGCTCGATCGACGGCGGCCTCTTCAATCGCGGCGCCGATCGCGCCGCGCCCAACAACTACGCGGTCTGTGCCACCGGTTGCTCCTACATCCATTACCTGGGCCGCTCGATCGATGTCGAAGCTGAACACGTGGCTGTGGTCACCGGGCGTTTACCAAGCACCCCGCACACCGCCGACGGCCAAGGCCTGATGACCGGCGCCCAGGCACGCTATTGGTCGATCGTCCACTATGACAACAGCCACAAACCCTACGCCGGCGCCCTGATGGGCTCACTGTGCGACGAGGACATTGCCCAGCGCGACGGCCGTTACGCGATCGTATTTAGCACCGCCGCAGACCGCCCCGCGAATACCGCCGCGCCTGGCATCACCTGGAACGATTGGGGCCCGGTGGGTCGGCAGGGTATCACCATCCGCTGGCTCAGCGTTGACGGCGGTTGGGAAGACCAACAGATCACGCCCAATGAAAAGAACGCGCCGTGGACCACCTGCTCCTGGTCGCAACCCACTTACAAGGAAGCCCTGCTCGGGCTCAATAAACCCGGCCTGCTCGGGGAGTACCACCCAGTCATCCATTACCTAAGCCACACAGAATTCGAAGCCCTAGGCCCAGATCCGCTCACAGCTCTTCAGCACGGCCCGGTGCGTTGGACGGCGCCGCGCGACGAATGATCTTGGTCGTCAGCCGCTTGCTGATCGCGGCCTGGGCATCGCGACCATCGCTCAAGAAGTCGACGTAAACCCGCGCGTGGAGTTGCTCGGCGTCTCCCAGCTCAAGGCCCTGGATATGGTAGTGCCCCTCCACCGGCACAAACTGCTCCAAGCACAGGTGGCCACGTCGATCGGCAGCATGGAAGTACACCTCGTGGCGGCCGTGACTGGCACCGTCGAGCAGATGCTCGACCGTCACCCCGGTCACGTGGACCTCCTCTTCAATCGTGTTGATCAGGTACACCACCACCTCCACCCCACGATCAATCGTGGCGCGCATTTCGATGGTGTAATCAAGCGGCGAAGCCGGCACGTGCCCGGTTCGGCTGAGTTCCTGGCTGTCTGAAGCGGCGTCTGATGCGGAGTCCATGATATTATTATACCGCTAAGGATCACGATGTCACGGCGGGCTTTATGGTCTGACGCACACCGACACCTTGCTCGCCGCCGCCAAGCCCCACACTTGCCCATGATGAACATCATCGAGAAACAGGTCGCGATCGTCCGTGAATTTGCCGTCTTTGAGAGCTGGGAAGAGCGCTACAAGCATCTGATCAAGATCGGACGCGAACTGCCAGCCCTGCCAGCGGAAGATCAAACCGACGACGCCAAGGTGCGCGGCTGCTCCTCCAGCGTGTGGCTGCACGCCAATTGCAATGATGACGGCAGTGTGCACCTGCGCGCCGACTCCGATGCCATGATCGTGCGCGGCCTGGTGGCCCTGCTGGTGCGCGTGTACACCGACGAACAGCCCGATGCCATCCTCAGCACCGAGCCGATGTTCATTGAAGAGCTCGAGTTAGAACAGCACCTGACCCAGAACCGCGCCAACGGCCTCGCGTCCATGGTCAAACAGATCAAAACTTATGCCCTGGCTTTTAAGGCCCAAAGCGCATGAAGGTCATCACCGTAGTGCTGCTGTGCCTGACCGCCCTGGCGGTGCCAGCCCTCGACCAAGGCGCTGCGTTGCCCGAGCTGAACACGGTGACCTGGGTCAACGGGGCCGCCCCGGCGCTCGATCGACGTCCCACCTTGGTATTGCTGTTCAGTACCACCTCGCCCGGCAGCAAAGACACCCTCATTGCCGCCGGCAAAGTAGCCCGCCGCCACCACAGCCAGATGCTGGCCCTGTCTGCAGACGCAGTCGACGGCCTCAAGCGCTTCATCGATCCGATCGGCATCGAAGTGTATTTCCCGGTTGGGGCCGTTTCGCCCGAGCTTCACGCCGCGCTCAGCGCCGGCCTGCGCGGCTTGCCGCACTGCTTTCTGATCACCACCGCAGGCACCGTGCACTGGCAGGGCCACCCCCAGATGGCCGAAAAGGCACTCAGCAGCTATCAGCCCTGATCAACCCAGCCGGTCGCAGCAAGCAGGCCGGCTCCACGCGCCCCAGCGAACCGAAGCCAACCCCCTCAGCGGCCAACAACGCGCGCTTGCGCTCCAAGCCTCCGGCGCAACCGCGCTGAAAGCCACCCAGGCTGCCATCGGCCGCAACCACGCGGTGGCACGGCACCAGCAGCGGCCAGGCATTGGCGCCCATAACACCTCCCACAGCGCGTGCGGCGCCAGGGCGACCAGCCAAGGCCGCCAGCGCGCCATAACTCACGACACGCCCCGGCGGCACCGCGGTGGCCAGCACGCTTCCCAGCTCAAACGCAAAGACACTCACCTTGCTTGGGTTGCGCGCCGCTAACGCCCAGGCCACGGCAAGCCGCTCGGCAGGCCGCTCCAAGTCGGTACAGAGCCGCGCCACCGATGGGTGCTGCGCGCTCGAGCTCAAACCGTCCGACCACGGCGGCAGCATAATTTCGTCGAGCACCCACCGTGCACCATCGAGGTGCCAACGCACCGCGGCCGGTCCAGCATGGCTGGCAATCACCGTCAGTTCACTGCTCGCCACGCGGTCATCCCACATTCAGTCGATGCGTTCGGCAATCCAGGCGCGCAACTCGCTAATCTCATTGACCGGGTCGAGGCCGTGATCCTTATCATAGAGCCGGTAATCGGCCTCTACGCCCAAGGCCTGCACCGCCTCGAAGCAAGCCTGCGACCACGGCAAGGGCACCACCGAATCGAAGCGGCCATGCGTCCACAGGATCTGCTGCTCGGTCGCCATCTGCGACATGTTCTCGCTGAGGTCGTCGAGGTCGCTCACGAAACCGGAAATGCCGACCACGCCGGCAAACCGGCGCTGATCGCGCAGGGCCGCGTCGAGCACCATGCAACAACCCTGCGAAAAGCCCATCAACACGAAGCGATCGGCCGACACACCGAGCTCTTGCTCTAAGTGCCCGACCAACTCGGCCACCAGGCCTCGGCTGCGACGCACCCCGGCATCCATATCGTCTTGCGTGACGCCCTCGCCGGTCATGCCCAGAATCGGGAACCAGGCCCAACCGCCGTAGTACGGATCGGGTGCGTTCACCAACACAAAGCCGAGTTCAGGCACGGCCAGTTCACCCACAATCGGGCGCCAGCCTTCCATCGAGTCACCAAGGCCATGCAGCACGATGCACCAGGCCTTTGCTTCGCCCGCCACCGGCGGCACCACGTCGTATTTCAGCATGGCTGTGTTGTAAAGCGAGCCGGCCGCAAGGCCAATGGCGCTTGTCGCCACCGATGCCGGCCTTCGGATGCTCGGCCCCCACGAAAGGACCGCACCATGGCATTCACACTCGAACTTGGCGCCAGCGCCCCCGATTTCTCCCTCCCCGGCACCGACGGCGCCACCCACAGCCTCGCCAGCTTCGCCGCCAGCCCGATTCTGGTGATCAGCTTCACCTGCAACCACTGCCCCTACGTGACCGGCTCCGACGAAGCCACCCGGGCCACGATTGAGAAGTTTGCCGGCACAGGCGTGCAGATGGTCGGCATCAATAGCAACAGCATCAACACCTACGCCGAAGACAGTTTCGACCACATGGTGCAGCGCATGACCGAGCACGCATTTCCGTGGGTCTACCTGCGCGACGAAAGCCAAGACGTGGCCCGCGCCTATGGCGCCCTGCGCACCCCGCACTTCTTCGTGTTCAATGCCGACCGGCAATTGATCTACACCGGCCGCGGCGTCGACAGCCCCCGCGACGCCAGCAAGATCACCGTCAACGATCTCGAGCGCGTCCTCACCGAAGCCACCAGCGGCCAGCCGATCTCGGTCCCCAAAACCAATCCGATCGGCTGCAACGTCAAGTGGGACGGCCAAGACGCCCACTGGATGCCCGCCGACGCCTGCGACCTCGTTTGAGCGTGGAGGAGCAGGGGGCAGTTGAGGAAGTCGAGGTCCGAGTGAGGGCGAGAAGGGTTGGGCTCTAGGCCGAGTGGCTGGATAGACAGCCGTTCCTGGTTCCTGGTGCGCGCCGTTGGCGCGTCGTGTTCAAGGTCAACGCGTCTCCGAAACAGACCTGGGATGTCGGCGAGTTTCGTTAGCGCCTGATGCCGGCATCCAACGCGCGAAGCGCGCACCAGGAACCAGGAACCCTCAACCCCCCACACGGAAATCCGTCGGCGAACACTCATACACTTCCCGAATCAAGCGGGCCAAGGTGTGCGTGCTTGAGAAGCCACTCTGGCGGGCCACCTCGGCAACCGATAGGTCGCTGTCGCGCAGCAGGGCGATGGCGCGTTCGAGGCGATGCCGGCGCAGCCAGGTGGCGGGCGGTTCGCCGGTGCGGGCGTGAAAGGTGCGCAGCAGATGTTCGCGCGAACAGCCATGATCGGTCGCCAAGGCCTTCAATGACCAAGCGTGATGCGGCATCGCGAGAATGCGGTCAACCGCTTGATCAGCTGGGCTGAGAGCCTGGGCGCGGGTGCGACGTGCTTGATCATACAAGGCCAACATGAAGGCCTGCACGGAACTCGCGACCACTAAGGGGTCATCCGAGTCTTCGCTCATTGCGATCGCGGCATCGAAGCGCTTACGCAGGGTGCCGCCGGGCTCACACCTGATGATGCGCGCGCCGGCCGCGATCAATGCGCGAAAATGCTCGGCTACCCCGGCCCCTTCGAACACGCCGTAGCGCGCTTCGTAATGGCGCGGCGCCGTTCCTGGATCGGGTAGTCCATAAGACGATTGTTCGCCATACAAATAAATCACCGCGTGGTCGCCCGGCACCATGAGCTCGACACCATTGTCTTCAAAGATCATCGCGCCATCGAGCGTGAGCTGAAACACCGCATGGTCAGCCGGATTGCGGTCGCGGTTATCCCACCAGTAGTGCTGCCGTGGCAGCACCCGTTGGTTCAGCTCAAAGCTGCGTACCCGCCATAGCGGGGCATGATCCATCTCCCGGGCCATGCCTGCAGTTTTGCCATTGGCAGCGCTTTGGAAAGCCCTGGGCTACTCGGCTGGTGCATCGGCAGAATCGCTCGGCTTGTCAGCTGCGGCCTCAGGCTGCAACACGAGGCTAGCCGAGTTGATGCAATACCGGGTGCCCGTGGGCGCCGGACCATCGGGGAACATATGCCCCAGATGACCACCACAGCGGGCGCAGTGCACCTCGGTGCGCACCATGCCATGATTGCGGTCAACGGTTTCGCCAACCGCCTCGTCGGCCGCCGGCTTGGTATAGCTCGGCCACCCGGTGCCGGAATCGAACTTGTCAGCCGATGCGAACAGCGCGCTGCCGCAACCAGCGCAATGATACACGCCGGGGGTTTTCTCGTCCCAATAAGCATTGGCGAAAGGGCGCTCGGTGCCCTGCTCGCGCAACACGCGGTAGCGCTCGGGGCCGAGTCGCTCCTGCCAGTCTTGGTCATCAATCGCAGCAAGATCCTTGTCGGACACCGTCGGTACCTCCATAAGTTTGACTTCAGCGGCGCAGGCAGTCATCAGCGCCAGGCCCAGGGCGAGAAGCAGGGTTCGCATACCCCAGCTACGTGCAAGCACCTAGACTTGTTTGCGCCGGGGTAGGGGCAGAAAGCGGCGCGTGCTGCGACAGTAGGCAGCGTAGTCATCACCGAACACGCGGCGCAGATGGGGCTCCTCATAAGCCATTACCATCAGTGCAATAAACACCAAGGTGCCAGCGAGGTAGTTGAGCATCACCTGGCGCGGCCACAGCAGACATTCGCCGATCAGCATCAGCACCACGGCCACATACATCGGGTTGCGACACCAGCGATACGGCCCCGCTACCACCAGGCGCCGCGGCGGATCAAGCGGGTTGGGCGTTCCCAGGCCGCGCCTGACAAAATCCACTGCGCACCACAGATACGCCATCACGCCGAGAATCAGCGGGGCCAAGCCGAGCAAGCGCCACGCCCCTGGCGGCAGGCATTCAGCCGAGCGCGTATAGCGCAGGATCAGCGCCGGCACCACGGCCACCACCGTCCCCGGCACCACCATGGTGTACACAAGGGTACGCCAGGCGCCGCTACGCGGGCTTAACGGCGACGCAGCGCCAGCCACAGCACCATCCCACCCACGGTCAGGAACATGCTCGCGCCCACAACGGTAACCGCAGAGCGCTCGTAACTGGCCTCACCCGTGGCCATCCGCCACAGCTGGATCGCAAGCGCCACCAGCCCAAGGCCAGCAATCAGGACCCCAACCAACAGCAGGCTCCAGCGGGGGCGATTAGACACCGAACGCTCAGTCATATCGCCCAGCCTAACAGGCTGTTGAAATACACCAGCCTGCTAGCCTCAAGAAAAGCTTGGGCGACCTGCAGTCGCCATTGTCCAAGGTTTACTTGAGGCGGCTTCTTACCCAGGGGCGTCAACCCCCCGCAGACTGTATTTCAACAGCCTGCAAGGGCAGCAACGGCCCCAGCAAGCCATGGGCTGGTACCGCCAGCCGCGCCCACATACTCGACGCGTGTCCGCCCCCCATGCGTCCCGCCGTCGTTTGAAACAAGTGCTCGCTGCCCTGCTCATCGTGACCGCGCTGGGCCTGTTCGCGCTCAGCCTGCAGTCGAACCGAAACCCGTCTGGCTACAGCCTCCCACAGGGCCAAGCCCCGCTGCCCCCGCTCACCGAACGACGCGCGCCACGGCCACCGCCCAGCGCCAGCCACGACGACGGCCTCAGACTCTGGGCCCAGGCCGTGGCCCTCGCAGCCCAGGGGGCAAGCATTCCTGACGACACGCTGCCTGCGGTACGTGCCCTGGTGCCTGCCGCGCGTGAGCTCCTTGCCGCTACACCCACCTACAATTGGCAACATCCCAGTCTCGGCCTGACCACTCCCGAGCCTTCCGATACCAACACTGGCACCGGTGCAATCCCGCCGCGCCGCGCCCTCTCAGTCAAGCCCGGCGCCACGCGTATCGTCCGCCAAGCAGGCCGCCTGCAGCTGAGCGCCCTCGACGCCGGAGCCGATGTCCGCTGCCCAAGCGCCGAGCGCCTCACCATCACCTCGTCACTCGCGGTGCCGGTGGTCATGCGGGTACACTGCCCCGACCCCGCTGACCTGCGGCTCGACGGTGCCCTTTTGGTTCCGGGGCGCTTTCACCTCTTGATTGAAAATGCGGTACTCGATGCGCCAGCCGGCAGTCACATTGAATTGCGCCCGGCCGACGCGGTACCCAGTTTCCTGCCAGGCCCCCTGCTGCCGCCGGGGCCAAATAATTGACGCCGTGACGATCGCCCACAGGCAAGCTTTCACACCATTTCAATAGCCCAAACAGAGCACCGGTAAGTGTGACGCCGATGCTGACGTCTGCTCCAATGACCGACTCTTGGAGAACAGCAATCATGCCCGCACTCATGCGATCCCCCCTGCGCGCCACTCTCATCATCGCTGCGATTATCGCGCTCAGCACCGGCGCCGCCTTGACCGGGGCCGATGCCGAAGCCCCCCATATCGCCGCAGCCAAAACAGAACTGCGCGGCTTTGCCACCGTATTCCGCGATATCGCGGCTGAAGCCAAACCAGGCGTGGTATTTATCGAAGCCGAAGTGCAACGGCCCAAGGTTCGTGGACACGCCCAACCCGGCCCCGGGCAAGAAGACATGCTGCGTCGTTTCTTTGGCGGCAAGCTGCCCCCAGGCCTGGGCGGCGGCGAGGAGCAGCGCCCCCAACGTGGCGCCGGCACTGGTTTCTTCATCTCCGAAGATGGCTACATCCTCACCAACCATCACGTCGCCGGTGAAGCGGTCAGCCTGACCGTCACCATGTACGACGGCAGCGAAACCAGCGCCGAATTAATTGGCTCCGATCCCGAAACCGACATCGCCCTGCTCAAAGTAGCCGGCACCGGTTATACCCCGCTGCGCCTCGGCAGTTCCACGGATTTACAGGTTGGCGATTGGGTGACCGCGATCGGCAATCCCTTTGGCCTGACCCAAACCGTGACCGTCGGCGTGGTCAGCGCCAAGGGCCGCAGCCACATGGGCATCACTGATTACGAAGATTTCATCCAAACCGACGCCGCGATTAATCCCGGCAACTCTGGTGGCCCCCTGCTCAACCTGGACGGCGAGGTGGTCGGCATCAACACCGCCATCTTCTCGCGCTCGGGTGGCAACATGGGTATCGGCTTCGCGATTCCGGCCGACCTAGTGAATCAAGTGGTTGAGCAACTGCGCGATGCCGGCAGCGTCACCCGTGGCTACCTCGGCGTGATGATTCAAGACCTCGACCAAGCCCTGGCCGACAGCTTCGGACTCCCCAGCACCAAAGGCGCGCTCGTAGCACAGGTGCGCGACGGCACGCCCGCTGCCGCAGCTGGCCTGCACAGCGGCGACGTGGTGCTGCGCTATCGCGGCAAGCCGGTCGCTAATACCGCCAGCGTGCGCAACGCGGTATCGCTCACCCGGCCTGGCACCGAAGCCATCCTCAGCATTGTCCGCAACGGCAAGGAACAGGACGTGCGCGTCATCATCGGCGCGCTCGACGGCGACACCATCGCCCGCAGCAACCGCCCCAGCAGCAAGCCCAGCAACGACTTTGGCTTCACCGCCAGTTCACTCGATGAGGCCGCACGCAAACGCTTCGGCCTCGAGCTCGAAACTGGTGCTTTGATCACAGCCGTGAACCCCAACGGACCAGCCTTCAAGGCCGGCCTGCGCCCCGGGATGGTGGTGGTACAAGCCAACGGCGCGGCGATCAACAGCGCCAGCGATCTCACCGCAGTCCTCACCGGCACCGACGCCAAAACTGTTCGCGTCCTGATCAGCGACGGCAAAGGCAGCCGGTTCCTGGTCCTAAAACGCTAGTCCACCGTGGCGTGGGCTTCAGCCCGCGATGCAACCCGGCACAAAACGGTGCCCTGACCACCGTGCCCCTCCACGTGCGGGACGGTCATCGCGGGCTAAAGCCCACGCCACGAGAGAGCCACCGTGGCGTGGGCTTCAGCCCGCGATGCAACCCGGCACAAAACGGTGCCCTGACCACCGTGCCCCTCCCCGTGCGGGACGGTCATCGCGGGCTAAAGCCCACGCCACGAGAGAGCCACCGTGGCGTGGGCTTCAGCCCGCGATGCAACACCGCTACGAGCCACGTGGGAAGCCGCAGTGGTCGCGGATGAGGTCGCGAACGAGGCGGATCCGTTCGACCGGCGTCTGTACCGCGGTATTGCAGGCGCTAGCGACGATCAGACGACGGCGACCAGCGCGGGCCAGGAAGTCACGATAGAAGGCGCGCACCGTGTCTTCATCCCCGTTTTGCTCATGCGCGCCGAAACCACCATTGTAGACGAAATCGGGATGAATCGCGTGTGCGGTGGCAATTTCCAAATCGCCGAGCGGCGGATGGGCAACACCTTCCAGGCCAGTGACGCCGCTGGCGGCAAACTCGCCACACAACCCATCCAGCTTACCGCACGCATGGACCCATAGCGTCTTACCCGCAACGCGCATCAGCTCGGTGGCAGCACGCACGTAAGGCGTCCAAAGAACGGTGGCAATCGACGGTGAATAGAAGGGAGTGTCCACATTGTCCATCAGGATCACCGCATCGACCAGCGGATGCGCTGCGAGGCGCTCCAAGCTCGGCCACACGCACCTTCTCCACCACGCATCAGCGTAGGCGGCGACATCTTCGCTGTGGTCCATGATCGCGTAGCAGGCGCCGTCAAGACCACACAGATGATGCAGGTGCTTAAGCGGGGTGCACGCACAGGGCACAACGAAGATGCCAGCCTCACCAATGCGATCACGCACCGTGGTGAACACCGCCTCGTTCCAGTCGGCTGCGCACTCCTCCATCGCCCACCAGGCCGCGCGCCCGTGGGTCGCCCAATCCTTGACCGGATACTCTTCGTCGTGCCAGCAGCTGATTGCGCGCTGCTCTTGGCGGACGCTGCGCAGCTCGCCATAGGGCGTGTCACGGATCGTCGTAACACGCGTACCAAGCGCGGTCTCGCTAGACTCATCGCGCGTCGGCGCTGCGCTACGGACGCGCACGCCGCCATCGTGATTGCGCGAGAAAATGTCGAACTCAAGCCGAAGTAAGGCGTCGATGTAATCGCCGCCCTCGAGTTCAGTGGGCAGGGTGCCCAAGGACTGCTGGTGATCAAACCACTGTGCGCAGTTGATGCTCACCGGCACCCAGTCGGGCTCCTCACCGCGAAGCACGGCGAGGAGATTGTCACGTCGCGTTGGCATTGTGCCTCCATTCAGTGGCTGCGCTCAGCTGCGCAGTGGCGTGTCGCTGCCGTAGCCGTGACCGGGTGGCCGCGGATTGGCCTCGTAATCAACGATGCCCGCGAGGCGGGGGTCGTCTGAGTTATTGGGGTCCGATGCGTGCAGCAGGAGCACGTTAAAAAACAGCACGTCGCCCGGTTGCATCTCGGCGAATATAATCTTCGAGCGATCAACGCCGCTTTCGTCGATCATGAAGTCTTCGCCGTTATGGTGTTCCATCGCGCCGGCGAGATGGCTGCCCGGCAATACCTGCATGCACCCATTGGCCACGGTCGCTGGGTCGATGGCGGTCCACACGGTCACCTGGCGCGGGTCCATGTCGGGCCAGTAGGCCCAGTCTTGATGCCAGGGCTTGCGACGGCCACCAAGCGGCGGCTTGCACATCAACTTCGACGAATGGTAATAAATCGTGTCACCGATCAGATCGGCCACCACATCGAGTACCGTGTCGCTGCTGAACACCGCTCGGAATTCGTCATCGGCCAAGAAGATCTCCTGTACCTTGCGCAATAAACGGGTGCGCCCACCGGTCGCACTTGCCACCGGTTCCAACTCGTAGAGCACCTTGCCGTCGTGAATCGACTCGCCCGCAGCGAGGACACGCTCATGCGCGCGCGCATACACGCCGTGCAAACGCGCGAGCGTGGCTTCGTCAAACAGGCCTCGCAGCAGGATGTAGCCATCGCGGGCATAGGCCTTGATGTGCTCGTGGCTCAGGGTTTTGGGCTCATCTATTGGTGGCGAAAAAGTAGTCATGAACAGCTCTCCTAGCGACTACCTTAGCCCTATGACAATGAATATGCCACTGGAGGAAGCGTCACCGAGGTGTAGAAAACGACAATGCAGGCTGAACTCTCAACGGTGGCAAGCTGGCGCTGGCACCACCTGTCGGCGCGCAGTTACCGGGTCAACCGCCATTGGCGCATCGAGCAACGACAACTCGAAGACGTGTTCCTGTTTATACCCCGCAGTGGCGCCGCGACCCTGCACCTCAGCTCAGGGCCGCAACGCCTCGCAGCCGGTCACATCCTCATCCTCCCCGAACGCTCCCCGCATGCCGCGCAGCTCGCTGCCGGCGCCCGGCACTTTGACGTCCTCGCCGTGCACGGCCTGCTGCGACAGCGCGATGGCCGCGAGGTGAAGCGCGTGTTTCAGAATCTGATGCTTGAACTCCCCGAGCCCAAAGCCTGGACCGCGCGCCTCAGCGATCTGTGCACCACCGAACAGCACGACCCCACCACCGCGCGCCGCATCGCCGAGCATCTCGTCCCCGGCCTCCTGATCGACCTGTGCCGGCACGGCGCCCAACCCGCTCCCAGCACCGAAGCGCCCGACCCCCGCCTGGCGCCGGCCCTGGCCGCAATCCACGCCAACCCGGCCGCCGATCTCGCGATTACCGCTCTAGCCGCCGACTGCGGGCTCAAGCCCGTGCGCTTCCGACAAGTGTTCCAGGCCGCCACCGGCCGCTCACCCAAGGCCTACCAAATGGCGCCGCGCCTGCGCGAAGGCGCCCGCCGCCTCGCCGCCAGTGACGACGCCATCGCCACGATTGCCAATGCCGTTGGCTTCGCCGATAGCCGCTGGTTTGCGCGCCGCTTCCAGGCCCACTTCGGCTGCCGACCAAGTGCGTACCGGCATCAGATTCGCGACAGCGCGCTGGACTAGTGCACGCTTGCGGGTCCTGGGTGCCGGCATTTTGCTGTGAGCGCTGTGAGCGCTGTGGGTCCTGGGTCCTGG
>JAQIBG010000022.1 GCA_027859175.1 Planctomycetota bacterium
GTGGTCAGCAGCTCCAAGGCCTTGGGCGCAAAGCCGGGAGCCACAATCGCTTCCACGAAGCGCCCTGGCTCGCACAGCGCCTCGGCGGTGGCGGCATCGAGCTCGCGGTTAACGGCAATGATCGAGCCGAACGCGGCTTGGGGGTCACCCTCCCAGGCCTTGCGGAAAGCCTCGATCTGGTCAACACCCACCGCGCAGCCGCAGGGGTTGGTGTGCTTGATCACGGCGCATGCTGGGGCATCGAACTCCTTGGCCAACTCCCAGGCCGCATCGCAATCCATGATGTTGTTGTAGCTGAGCTCTTTGCCATTGAGCTGCTCGGCGCGGGCCAAGGTGGCTGCACCCGGCAGGCGGATCTCGTAGAAGGCAGCGCGCTGATGCGGGTTCTCACCGTAGCGCAGGTCTTGCACCTTCTTTAAGGGCAGCGCCATCTGCTCAGGCAGGAACTCGTCTTCCTCGCCCTGCTCGCGCAGCAGTTCGTCGGCAATCAGAGCATCGTAGCGGCTGGTGGCGCGGAACACTTTGCGCGCACAGCGGGCCCGGAACGCGTCGGTGGTGGCGCCATCGGCAGCGCTCATCTCTGCAACCAAACGTTCGTAATCGCTCGGGTCGCACACCACGGTCACATCGCGGTAGTTCTTGGCCGCACTGCGCAGCATGCTGGGGCCGCCGATGTCGATCTGCTCGATCTTCTCTTCCAGCTGCGCGCCTTCACGGTCTGCAGTGGCTTCGAAGGGGTAGAGATTGACTACCACCAGATCGATCATGCCCACGTCGTGGGTTTCGGCCTGGCGCCGGTGATCGGGGTTGTCGCGCAGGCACAACAAGCCGCCATGAATCTTGGGGTGCAGGGTTTTGACGCGGCCATCCATCATCTCGGGGAAGCCGGTATAGTGCGCCACCTCAACCACCGGGATGCCAGCCTCAACCAGGGCCCGATAGGTTCCGCCGGTCGACAACAACTCAACCGAGTTTTGATGCAGGAAGCGGGCCAATTCGACCACCCCCGACTTGTCCCACACCGAGAGCAACGCGCGCTGAATTCGATTGGCCATGGTCATCTCCGGGCACATGCCACGCGGGCCTACCCTGCTAAGGCTGCAGGAGCATTTCAGCTCCAGGGGATAGCTACCCGCACCACGCGGGAAGCCGCCAAACCGGCACGAGGATGCACCAAATGCTGCCGGGGCGGGGCATGCTAGAGCTCTGTTGGCGCGCTCCACCCCCAATCTTCACGCCGGCTACGCTGGCCGGCACGCACCAGGCCGGTGCTGAATCCCGCAACACCCCGGCACATACCAAGCGGATATCCAACTGCATCGCCTGGCCGCCTGCGAGGGCTCTCATCCTTGCACCCTGCGCCCGATGTCTAGATTCACCACACAGTTGCGACCAAGCGGTCGCCTGCAGGATACATGGCCACACTCCAGGAAATCGTTCAACAACACCTCTCCAGCACCGGGCAGAGCGTTCGCTCGCTCGCCGCTGAAGCAGGTCTTGGGTACCAGATCGTACTCGGCGTCGTGAACCGCGGCAGCCTGCCGCGTAAGGCGGAGCATCGTGATGCTTTACGTCGCGTGCTCACGGTCGACGAAGAAGACTGGGCCCACATCATCATGGACTCCGCCACCAGCGGTGCTCCCAAGCAGGCCGAAGGCGAAACCGCCACCTTGCAGCAGCTGGTGTCGCGCGAAATGTACGCGCGCGGCCTGACCGAGCAGGAACTCGCCAAGATCGCCGGCGTGGCTTACAGCACCGTGATGGGCATCACCCGCAAGGGCTCGATCCCGCGCACCGACAGCCTGCGCCGCTTGACCCAGGCCCTGTCGCTCGATGAGAGCAAAGTCAAAGCCGCTGCCGCACTCTCGCGCGCCACTCGTCGCAACCCCGAAGTCTCGGCCCTGAGCGATGACGAAGAGGAAGACGAGCGCAATCTCGCGCAGATGGTGGCCGACCTGATCCAGACCCGCGGCCAGTCGATTGGCGCCTTCGCCAAAGACCTTGGCATCGGCTACCTGACCTTGGCCCGCTTCCTCGAGAGCGGCAAGCCACCTGAAGACGATGAAGCCCGCGAAGCCCTGCGCCGCATGCTCGACATCGACGAAGAGCTGTTCGAGGCCGCCCTGGCGCGCAGTTCAGACATCCCCACCGGCGCCCTGTTTGCGCCCAAGGATGACCTGCTCGGCATCGATGCCAACCCGCTGCAGCGGGCCCTGGTCACCTACATGCGCGACAACAGCATGACCCTCAAGGCCCTGGCCAAGAAGGCCGACCTGAGCCAAGTCACGGTGTCGCGCCTGGTCAAGCAGGGCCAATCGCCAACGCGCGCCACCACCCATCTCAAGCTGCAAGAGTTGCTCGGCCTGGGGCCTGACCAATACCAGTCGCTGACCCTGGGCAGCGTCAAGGTGCCGACTTCGGCCGCGCTCACCGCAATCGGCGCCGACGAAGACGACGACGAAGACGACGAAGACAGCTACGAGCCACAGGCAATCGAGATGGAGAGCCTGGAAGACAGCATCGAACAGCTGAGCTTCGATAGCGACAAGCCCCCGAGCCGCGATGAGCTGGTTGCCCTGGTCAAGCGCCTCGGCCCCAAGCAGCGCGACACGCTGCGCAAGTTCCTGTCGACGCTGGTATGATGACCGCGCTCGTAGACGAGGCCGAACCCACCCGATTCTCGCCCCCGTCGCTCATGCGATGGGGGCCGACCTCGCCCGCCGGCCCTGACCGGTACCGCACCTGTGTAAGCACGCTCACGCCGCTGCAGCTCGAGCCGCAGTAATGGATATGTTTGCAGTCATACCGCCGCAAGAATGGGCGGTGGCCGGTGGCATGTTGGCCCTGATCGTATCGTCAGGCGTGGTGTCGGGCTCGGAGACCGCATTCTTCAGCCTCGAAGACGGCCAAGTTGAAACGATGCGCGAGCATGACCGCATGGGCCGCCTTGTCGCCACGCTGCTCGACACCCGTCCGCGCCTACTGCTGGTCATCCTGATCCTCAACAATGTCATCAACATCGCCTACTTCGCCCTGGCCAGTTGGTGGGCAGGTCGGCATGCCGACAGCACGGTGCTCGCGGCCAGCATTGGCCTTGGCGCGCTTACCGCCCTCATCTTGCTCGGTGAAATCGTCCCCAAGGTATTTGCAACCAGCCGGCCCGAAGCCATGTCGCGCCTGTTTGCCCCGGTCATGTGGTTGTCAGAGATCGTACTGAAGCCGATGTGCCGGATCGTTGAACGCTTGCTGTCGCGCCTGTTGACCGAGAGCCAAGAAACCGATTTGGTCAGCGGCGACGAACTTAAACTCGTAATCGAACATAGCCGCGACCACGGCGTGGTGTCCGAATTGGTTCACGACCGCCTGATTGAAGTGGTAGACCTGTCGTCTACGCCGGCCGGTTCGGCCATGACTCACCGCATCGATTGCCCAGGCATCAAGCAAAACGCCACCCACGACGATGCAGTGGCGGCGCTGCGTGAACACCAAGCCTCGCACCTCCTACTGTACGACGACAACGACAACTGCGTCGGCATCCTGTCCGTGCAAAAACTTCTCAAGCGTGGCCGCCCTGCCAAGCGCGCCTCGAAGCCCTTGTTCATCCCCGAAGGCGCTCAGTTGGCGCAGGTTCTCGATCTGTTCAAAACAACGCGCCGCACCGCCGGCGTGGTGGTCGACGAATACGGCGGCACCTTGGGCCTGTTGACGCTGGCCCACGTTGGCAACGAACTGCTCGGCCCCGGCGCCTCGAGCGACATGCCCGACCAAGACGAACCGCAGCAAATCGACGCCAGCCACTGGCGCGTGCCAGGCTTGCTATCGCTCGAAGCCTGGGCTCCGCTGCTCAACGACGAAGACGCCGCTGGCTGCACCACCATTGGCGGTTTTGTCACCAAGATGCTGGGCTCGGTGCCGGCAGTTGGCGACCGCCTGCTGTATAATAATCTGCTGTTCCAGGTTGAGGCCGTTGAAGGCCGTCGCATTCGCACCATCAGCATTGAGAAACTCAGTGCCAACAAAGCACGCCGCATGACGCGCGAACAAAAGGCGCGCTGATGGAAGCCCTGCTGGTCATCCAAATTCTGGCCCTGCTGTGGTTGTCGGCGGTTTTATCCGGCAGCGAAACCGGGTTGTACGGCCTGAGTCGCGTCAAGCTGCGCTATCGCCTCGCACGCGAAGAGCGCAGCGCACAAGGCCTGCAACGGCTTCTGCACCCCATCGGCCCCACCATCATCACGATCCTGATCGGCAACAACCTGGTCAATCAGTTGCTGACTACCGCCACCGAGCGCGGGCTGCAGGGCCTTGGCGACCCGTGGAGCGTATTGGTAACGATCCTGGTCCTCACGCCGCTGGTGCTGATTTTTGCCGAATTCCTGCCTAAATATTTATTCCACAAAAATGCTGACAGCTGGGTCTACCAGTTGGTTGACTGGCTCACCACCCTGCGCCGTATTCTCGCCCTGCCGGTACGCCTGGTGCAAAGCGCCACCTGGTCACTTGAGCGCATGACCGGCGGCCACAAGGCCGAAGTGTGGGAACCCCACACCAGCCGGCCCAACCTGCGCACCTACCTCAACGCCGAAGCCGGCGCGCACGACCTGTCGCCCGTTCAGCGTGAACTGGTTGACCGGGTATTGGTAATGGAGCGCATCAACCTCAGCTTCGACAAGGTATCAAAGCCAATCCAGGTTGTCACCAGTCTCGATGCCGCTGCCACGGCCTCGGCGGTGCGCAACAATCTCGAGAAGAAAGTGTTCCAACGCTACCTCGTGCATGACCACAAAACGGCCCAGCCGATGGGCTATATTACCGCCGCCGACTTGGTCACCGCCGACAGCGCCAACACCATGGGCGCGCTTGCACGCGCGCTGCCGATTCTGCCCGAAACCACCCCAATGCACCTCGCGCTCCAGCGCATGCACGCCGAGGGCGCTGAGATGTGCTTAGTGACCGACACCAGCGGCACCGTAACGCGGGTTGCGTTCCGTGGCGACCTGGTGCGCGTGCTGGCCAACTTAGACGACTAGGTTGATGTCTCAAGTTTGAGCAGACCAGCATCCGTGGGACGCACAGGCTTGGCCCACACCACGCTAGCCTTTGTGCTTTTTATCGAATACACCGCGCGACAGCTCGCGTTTCGGATGCCGCCAGCACCCACACGGCGGCACCGGGTCATAGCCAAAGCGCGCCAAGGGATGACAGCGTAAGATCCGCCACGCGGCCAACACGCTGCCCTTGAAAACCCCATGCGCACGCAGGGCATCAACCGCGTAGTGACTACAGGTCGGCTCAAAACGGCACGCGGCCGGCGTAAACCGCGAAATGCAACGCTGATAGCAGCGGATCAGAGCAATCGCTGGCAGCGCCAAGAGCCCCGGGCGCGGCGGCTTAGAGCCCGCCGCGCCGGCTTGGTGCGCGGGTGATGAATCAGTCGTTGAAGCGGCCACGGTAGGCCCACAGCCCAAGCGCAGGATTCGAGATGTAGAAAATGCGTTCGCCGTCGACCTCGTTCCAGCCGTCTTTCAGCACGGCCGGGTCGTAGCGCTTGACCATCTCGTTGTAGTCGGCGTAGCCGTAACCAACGCCTTCTACTTCTTCGCGGGTGAGCTCACCAGCGCACCAGGTCACGGTGAAGCGCCCCTCGCTGGAGCCATGAATCAGATGCGCTGCGGCCGATAGATTGCCACCGAGGTCGTCATTGTCGCGCACTGCGGCCATGATTTCTGGCGTGGTGCGATACCCGTATTTACGGATCAGGGCGTCGATCCCTGGATCCTCACCAAAGCCGCCAACCTTGGGCCCAAGCACCACCAATTCACCGGCATCGGCAATCGCCATGCGGGTGCGGTACACGGCCTTGTTGCCGAGCCAGGTGGTGTGGAATTCTTCGGGGTCGAGGTAGCACACCACTTTGTGCGGCTCTTCGTCGAGGAGTTCGAAGTTGACCTCCAGGCTCAAGCTGGCCGCTGCTTCAAAACAGTCGTGGTGATCACCGATATATAAGCCACGCGTCACCAACTCACCACTCGCGGCGTCTTTGCCAACCACGGTCAACACAAACAAGAACGGCAGGTGACGGCAGAAGCGATCATAACCCTCATTCAGGATCCGCCGCGTCGGCGTGTCGCTGCGCCCCATCATGCGCTCCATGCCGTAGGCCGCGCCAATGAAGTGGCTTTCGTTGATGCCCTGGCTGCCGCCGGTGCCCACGAAGATGTTTTTGGTGTAGTTGGCCATGCCAACCACCTCGTGCGGCACCACCTGCCCGATCGACAGGATCAGGTCATGGCCGCCGTCCCACAGCAGCTTGTTGAGCTGACACGGCCACGGCTTGTCGTAGATGCCACCGGTAACCTCGCGCACGAACTCGGCCGGGATCTCACCGGCGGTAATCACGTCGTTGCGCCAATCGTGGACCCGGAACAGATCTTTCGGGATCCCCGGGAACATTCTGTCGAGTTGCCAGTCGGGCATCGCCACATGGGTGCCCAGGGCCGGCAGGATATCAACCATGGCGGCGCCATAATGCTCGTACGCCATGCAGGTCAGTTCACCGGCCCGAGAATTGTAGCGGGTAAAGTCTGGCGGCACCGCCAGCACCCGCCGCTTCGGACCCAACTGCGCAAACACCTCAAGCATCGCGGCGCGCATGTCCTCACTGGTGATGACATCGGTGGCTGAGCCGCGTTGGTAGTAGAGGGTCATGGTGGGGTCCTTAAATGGGGTGGATGGTCCGGGCTTCAGGTTCTTGGGTCCTAGGTCCTGGAACGCCTGCAAGCAGGCTTGGAAGCGGGGCGGCTGCCCCGATACCCCGCCCAAGGCGTAATGCGTGGCATTTCAGGCTGTCCCCACAACCCAAGCGCCGCAGGCGCGTACCAGGGCCTAGGACCCAAGAACCAGGAAGCCTCATCAACCTGGCTCGTCGATCTTCCGAATCCGCTCGACATGCCGACCACCCTCGAAGGGCGTATCGAGCCAAATGCGAACCATGCGCAGGGCTAGGTCTTCACTGACCACGCGGGCGCCCATGGCGAGGCCGTTGGCGTCATTATGTTCGCGTCCGAGGCGGGCGGTTTCTTCGCTCCAACACAGCGGAACGCGGACACCGCGGACGCGGTTGGCGCAAATCGCTTCGCCGTTACCCGAGCCGCCAAACACGATGCAGCGCTCGCACGCGCCGGTGGCAACCGCCTCAGCGGCCGGCCGGATGAAATCGGGGTAGTCACAGCGCTCTTCAGAATCACAGCCAAAATCAACGACCTCGTGGCCGAGTTGTTCCAGCAATTGCTTCACAGCCACCTTCAGAGGGTAGCCAGCATGGTCGGTGCCGAGGGCGATACGCATCAGTGGGTCTCTCCTTGAGCGCGGCACTATGCCCACGCTCTGGGAGGGAAAAGGGGTTTGAGCGCTGTGGGCAACCGAACTGGGTGGAGCATACCCAGACCGACACTTGCTAACCAGGTCCTGGCATGCGCTGCGCGCCCCGAACACCGGCTGTCGCATGCGAACGTCGGCCTCTGATCACCAGAAGCCGACAATCGCCATCGACACGACGTCCGCACACGATCCCCAGGACCTACAACCCAGGACCCACAACCGAGCCCAGCCAGCTGGGCTCACCAAATCAGGCGTTGTACGTACGGCTGGTGGTGTTGCCGCCGCGGCCGGTCCAGTTGGTGTGGAACCACTCGCCGGCCGGCTTGTCGGTCCGCTCGTAGGTATGCGCACCGAAGTAGTCGCGCTGAGCCTGCAGCAGGTTGGCCGGCAGGCGCTCACGACGGTAGCCGTCGTAGAAGCTCAGGGCGGTGCTGAAGGTCGGAATCGGGATACCGGCGGTGGTTGCAGCCGCCACCACCCGACGCCAGCCACCCTGGGCCTTGTCGATGGCCTTCTTGAAGAAGTCGTCAACCAGCAGGTTGCTAAGTTCGGGGTTCTTGTCGAAGGCGGCCTTGATGTCGCCCAGGAAGCGCGAGCGGATGATGCAACCGCCACGCCACATCAGCGCGATACCACCAAAGTTGAGGTCCCAGCCATGCTCCTTGGTCGCCTCACGCAGCAGCATGTAGCCCTGGGCGTAGCTGACGATCTTGGAAGCGTACAGGGCCTGCTTGACGTCTTCGATGAAGGCGTCGCGGTCGGCCGCGGCAATCTTGCCATCCGGACCACTGAGGATCTTGGCCGCGGCGGTGCGCTCATCTTTCAGCGCCGACAGGCAGCGCGCAAACACCGACTCGCCGATCAAGGTTACCGGCATGCCCAGGTCGAGCGCCGAGATACCGGTCCACTTGCCGGTGCCCTTTTGGCCGGCCTTGTCGAGGATCAGGTCAACCGTGTGGGTACCGTCTTCTTCGGTGTAACCAAAGATGTCGCGGGTGATTTCGATCAGGTAGCTGTCGAGCTCTTCTTCGTTCCACTTGGTGAACACCTGGTGCAGCTCTTGGTTGGAGAGACCGAGGCCCTCACGCAGAATCTGGTAGGCCTCGCAGATCAACTGCATGTCGCCGTACTCGATGCCGTTGTGCACCATCTTGACGTAGTGACCGGCGCCGCCGGAGCCAACCCAGTCACAGCACGGCTCGCCGCCGCTCTTGGCGCTCACGCTTTGGAAGATGTCTTTCACGAAGGGCCACGCGTCTGGCTCGCCGCCGGGCATGATTGAGGGGCCATGACGGGCCCCCTCCTCGCCGCCCGACACGCCGGTGCCGATGAAGCGCAGGCCCTTGGCCTTGCACGCTTCCCAGCGGCGCTGGGTATCGGGGAAGTGGCTGTTGCCGCCGTCGATGATGATGTCGCCCTTGTCGAGCAGCGGGGTCAGCTGATCGATCACAGCGTCAACCGGGCCGCCAGCCTTCACCAGCATCATCACGCGACGCGGCGGCTTGAGCGTGGCAACCATCTCTTCGAGGGTCTCGCAGCCGATCACCGAGGCGTCTTTGGCGGTGCCTGCAACGAATTCCTTGGTGACGGAGGTGGTACGGTTGTAGACGGCCACGGTGAAGCCGTGGTCGGCCATGTTCATGACCAGGTTTTGACCCATCACGGCGAGGCCGATCAGGGCGATGTCTGCTTGGGGTTCGCTCATGGGAGGCGTCCTTCGGAGAATGTCGTAGCGGTGATGAGGGTGATCAGATGGTTTGGCTCAAGAAGCCGCCATCGACGCGGATGTCAGTACCGGTCACAAAACCGGAAGCGGCATCGCTGGCCAAGAACACGGTGGCGCCGACCAATTCTTCGGCGCTGCCAAGGCGGTTCATCGGCGTGTGGTTGAGAATCTGCTGACCGCGTTCGGTCGGCGTGTTGTCGTCGTTGAACAACAGGCTGCGGTTCTGCTCGGCCGGGAAGAAGCCCGGGGTGATGCTGTTCACGCGCACACCCTTGGTGGCCCACTCGCGGCTGAGGAACTGCGTGAGCGACATGACTCCGGCTTTTGCGGCACTGTAGGCCACGACCCGCGACAAAGGGATGTGCGCGGAGACCGAAGCGATGTTGATGATCGAGCCCTTACCAGCCGCCACCATGCGCTTGCCAAAGATCTGACACGGCAGCAGCGCACCGCCAACCATGTTGAGTTCGAAGTTGGCGCGCCAGTCATCGGCGTTGATGTCTTCAAAGGCCATGTCGCCAACCACGGTCACCGACTTGTCGTTGCCGCCAGCGGCATTGATCAGAATGCTTGGTTCGCCGAGTTTCTCAGCGATTGCGTCGGCTGCAGCCTGCACGCTGTCGGCGCTTGAAGCGTCGCAGGCGAAGAATGCACCGGTGCCGCCAGCGGCCTCGATGCGGCTCACGCAGGCGCCGCCGCGCTCAGCATTGCGCCCCAGCACCGCCACGCTCGCGCCGGCTTCCGCCAGGCCCACGGCCATTGCGCCGCCCAGGGCACCGGTGGCTCCAATCACCACCGCCACGTTTCCAGATAGGTCAAAGATTCCGGCCATGCCTAACTCCCTCCCCGATTGGGGCTCATCCCGTCGTTTGCGACAGGGCCCCTTGGATAACCACGTCCACCTTCCCCTCAAGCGGCAAGGACACATTCATGCCACCAGCAACCCCCCGGTGGGGCTCCGACCCATGTCCCAGGCGGATACCAAACGCCGGCACCAACTGCTCGCGGGTGCACCCACCTGGATAACGGTGCAGGTGACGGCAGATGACGCCCACACGCGACGCGCTAGCATGGCGCCCTCAGCCCCGGAAGGACATCATGAGTCGCATCAACGAATTCCTGCTCACCAACGATATTCGCATCAAGGCCAATCCCTGCATCTCGCCCGACTTCTGCCTCGACTGGCCCAAGCTCAGCGGCGTACTGCAAGCCGGCGCCCTCAATAAAGACTGGAGCGCCCTCACCACCTATGAGGCCAGCCGCTTCGCGCTCGCATCGGGGCAAGTGGTGCTGATGGAATGCCCAGCCTGCGGCGACTGCTGCTGGTTTGTCAACGGCGGCAAGGGCGACCTGCTCGAAGACGGCGTGCATCTCGGCGGGCAACGCTGGGCCTATCCGGCGACCTGGCGCAATCTGATCGCGCTCAAGAACCTGGTGCAAGGCTACGACCCGCAGTCGACCATCTTCCCAAGCGCTGCCGGCAGCCTCGAGCGCTCCTCGCTCGGCATCGGCGCCCGCTTTACCACCCTACATTGGCCCGGCGTAGACTGGTCCATGGCCCAGCTCGACCTGAGCCTTACCGCGAACCAGAACTCGATTCCGCGTGAACTGGTGTTCGACGTGGAGGCCATGCTCGACGACAAGCTCGATACCTGCCCCTTCCCCTTCATCGGCGGCGACGTCCCCGAGGGCCATCAGGGTCAGAGCGTTGAAGGCATGAGCCACGGCTCGGTGCTGGCCAAGCTCAAGCACGGTTTTCACCTGCGCCGCATTCCCTGGGGCTTCAATGCCGACCACCAGCCGATTGGCGGCAAGTTCGACGCCCGCGAAGCCGCCCTGGTTACCGGCAGCCTGCTTGCCACCTACATCACCTTCGACCTCTCGCCTGAGATGACCGTGACCACGGTTGCCGACGTCAACGCGGCCTACGCCGCGATCGATAGCGCGCTGATGACGCGGGTCCGCAGCCGCGTCAGCGAAGCGGGCATCAGCCTCGACGACGCAGCCTTCAAAGAACTGATCACGACGGTGTGGCCGGCGATCCAGAAGATGCAGCGCCGCGACGGGCTCTACGCCGCCGCGCGCGCCGAAGCCTTCACCACCGACATCGGTCGCGCCTACTTCCGCGAGCTGTCGATTGATGAACTGCCCGGCCTGACCACGCCCGAAACCCTGGCCACCATGTTGGCGCTGTGCGAAGCGCTCGACATGCCGGTGCAGTACGTGGCGCCAGCCTTCGGCTTCCAGAAGAACTTCCCGTTTGCAGACCAAGTCGAGCTCGAGCGCCGCATCAGCAGCGCGTGGGACGTGTGCAAGGTGTTCGGCGTGTCGATTGGCTTCCACTCCGGCTCCGGCAAGTCAGCCGAGAACTATCGTCTGTGCGGCCAGATCACCGGCGGCGCGCTCGAGATCAAAACCTCGGGCCGCTACACCTACGAGATGGGCGTGGCGCTCAGCCGCAGTGCCGACGCCGGCGACCAGAAATTTTGGCACGACTGGTACACCTTCACCCGCGAACTCGCGCTCAACTCGGCCTTCGCCAGCAATGAAACCGAGCGCGACATGGCGCGCGCCTTCATCGACCACAGCCTGAAAACCGACGGCGCCGCAGCGGTTGATTACGGCGACGAAACCGCCACCCGGGCCGCGGTTGGCGCACTCGCGCCCAACCCCGATCACATGCTGTGGTTCGAGTATAATTTCTTGTTCGTGCTCGCCGCCGATGGCAGCACCAACAAGGCCAAGCTCGGCGACCACAGCCCAGCCGGCTACGCCCAACGCGCCCGTTTCTACGGCGGCATCTCCGATACCGGCCGCCTCGAATTCGCCAAGGCCGTCGCCCGCTACATCATCTTCTTGGCCGACACCACCGGCCTCGCCAGCGCCGCCACCTGCCAAGCCGCCAGCACCAAACTCGACGCTTACAACGACTACGCGAGCCTCCTCAACGACATCGCTCCCAGCCAGAGCTAGATTGGGAGCTGGATTAGCAGGAGGGAGTTGAGGAAGTTGAGGTCCGAATGAGTTTGATAATTGGGGGGCGCGCACTATTTACCGACTAGGTGCGGTGCCCGGGCCTCTGTTCCCTCATCTAGCCGGCACGCGGTAGTGCTCGGCACCCACGGCACCAAGCCCTACCGATGCTGCACCCACCTTCAAACCCCTCACTCGGACCTCGACTTCCTCAACTCCCTCCTGCTAATCCCTCAGTCCCCAGCAGGATCGTCAAGCTCCGCCACCCGTTTCTCGAAGCAAATAAGCACTTCGAAGTGGCGGGTTTGCGGGAACATGTCGAGAACCCAGATTGCGGCTGGCTGATAGTGCGGGCCGAGGGTGCGGCAGTCTTCGAGCAAGGTCAGGGCGTTGCAGCTCATGTAGGCGATGCGCTCGGGGCCGAGGGCGATGATGGGGGCGAGGGCTTTGGCGCCTACGCCGCCGCGTGGTGGGTTGAGCACCAGCGCGTCAACCGGCTCGGTGAAAGTTTTCAGGAACACCGCCACGTCTTCGAGACGGTAATCGATATTGGTAATGCCATTGGCGGCGAAATTAGCTTCGGCTGGAGCTTGATTGTGTGGGTTATTTTCCACCGCGATCACGCGCTGACAACTGCGTGACAAGATCGCCGCGATGGTGCCGGTGCCGCTGTAGAGATCGAGCCCGAGCGTGGGCTTGAGTGGCGCCAGCCAGTCGGCGATATGCCTGTAGGCGCGCTCGGCGATGGCCGGGTTGGCCTGGAAGAAGGTATTGGGGCCAATGAGAAAGCGCAGTTCGTCGATGCGTTCTTCGATCTGCTCCTGACCCCAATGCCGTACCGAGGCGCCCATGCTGCTATCGCGCCGGGCTTCGTTGATGAGGTGATGCACGCCCACCACTAGGCCTTCGGCGAGCAGGGTTTGTGCGACCTGTTCAAGCTGCGCGTCGTGGTCGCGATCGCGCGTCACCAAGGCCAGCAATACCTCACCAGCCCGATTGCAGCGCAGGACCGCGTAGCGCAGTTGCCCAGCGTGCGCGAGGTAGTCGTAATCGGGAATCCCAGCGGCGACTGCCAACTCACGCGCGCGGCTGAAGGCACGCCAACCGGGCGCACCCACCAAGTGGCACTCCTGCAAGTCAACCACGTCGTCAAAGCCAGAGCCGCGCATGCCCGACTTGCCGAAGGCGAACACGAAGTCCATCCGTTGGCGATAGCCGAAGGGCTCCGCGCTGGCTTCGACCTCGGGCATGATCCCGCGCAGCGCCCAGCGCACTTTGAGCTTGCCGATCAGACGCCAAAACACCTGACGTTTGGCCGCCATCTGGTCGGCGTAATCGAGGTCTTGCAGCGTACAGCCACCACAATGCCCAAAGTGCTGACAGCGCGGTGCTATGCGCACCGCCTCCTCCGTCACCTTGGCAAATTGGTGGGCGTATTTCTGCTTCTCAGGGATCCGTTTGCGGCGCACCCGCCGGATCATGTCTGCTTATCAGCGAACCCAAGTCTCAACCCACAAGCGGAACATCGCAGCGCCGACCGGGGCCACCTGAGGAACCTTGCTCACCCGGGCCACACCATCTCCGCACCCAAGGACAGCTTGCTCGCACAGCAACGCGCGATCTCCTTTCCCCTGTCCGTTCCCGCTCATGCTGGGAGCAGAGAGCATCGTGTAGACCCGCACACTCGCGAGGTAGTCTTGGCATTTGGTAGTCCTGGTTTGGCGGTCAACCTCTTCCTTCTGTGCTTTGTCACGGCGGGGATCTTGGCCGCTTTTGCGTCAAGCATTCACGGCGGGGTTCGTATCGCGGCGATGGTTTTGGGTTCGCTCGCCTTTGTGATTGGCATCCTGCTCCATAGCTGGCGTGACCTCATCAGCCTGATCCTGCCCTCTTCCGGAGCCAAGTGGGATGCGACCTACATGGGTGACGAGGACCCCCCACCAGACCAGCCGTCGCCAAAAGAGTGAACCCAAGCAAACTCGGCCACGACCCACTCAGTCACCACGGCCCCGTCCATTATCGACCGCCGCCATGCAACACAGCACTTGCCTAGAACTGGGTGGCTGGTGTCGTAGCCGCCATGCACAGGATCCTAATCGTTGGCGGAGCACCTCGGCTCCAGGTTGACGCGGTGCGGCACCTCACCGTGCCCGCCAGTGGTGCCACCGCGCTTGCCCTGCGCCAGCGCTTGACGCCGCAAACGGTTGACTTGCTACTGTCGGTAGACGCGGTGACAGACGACGCAGCGCAACGCTATACCAGCCGTGACGAACTCGACGCGGCCCTGCAAGCCTGGGTCACGAATCACCCCGACGGCATCGTGGTGATGTCGGCCGCGGTCAACGACTACCAGGTCAGCGCCCTGGAACGCGTCTGTGATGGAGTCAGCGAAACCATCGCCGCCGGGGCCAAAACGCCGTCACGCGCCGATGAACTGATCATCCGCCTGCGGCCAGCGGCTAAACTGATCGACCAACTGGTGGCCTGGGGCCACACCGGCCCGCTGATTGGTTTTAAGTTTGAGGCCAGCGACACCGTGATTGGCTCGGCGCAAGCGCTGCGGGCGCGGGTTGGCGCGGCGCTGGTGGTGGCCAACAGCCTGGATGGCTCAGTCCAGGCCCTGGTAGACGACACCGTCACGTCATTTGCGAATCGTGACAGTCTGCTCGATGCCCTTGGCGCGCGCCTGCGCGATCTCGCACACTAACAGCCTGCTAAAACCTGCACGGTGGGCATCCACCGTGCAGGCATCTCACAATTTCAATGCGAGCGAGCTCAGCGCTGAGTCGAACTATTTCGCCTCGTCTTTGTCGTCGTCTTTGTCGTCGTCGTCGTCTTTGTCGTCGTCGTCATCCTTTTTGCCATTTTCCTCGTCGTCCTCGTCGTCACCGCCGCGTTCGACCTCCACCTCATCATCATCAATCTCAATCACGACCTTACCCTTGGCATCGCGGCCTTCGAGTTCCCATTCCACCTCGCCATCGGCCTCGGTAATCTGCTCGGCCTCGGTGATGGTGACGCCAGGAACGGCCTTCAGCGCGCGTGCGCTGATCGCAGCGGGCACATCAGCAACCGGCACCTCACGGCTGGTTTCGAGCACGGTGCCATCAGCCGCGACCACATACTCGGTCTCGGTTTTGCCGAGGCGGACCTCGACCTCGTAAACGGTGCGCCCGTCGTCGGTATCTTGCTTGGCCTCAACGACCACCGCGCCATCAGCGGTAACGGCCGCTTCAACAGCGGGCGGAAGCTCAACGGCGCCAAGGGCGACCGTGGCCAGGGTGGCGGTTAGAATGCTGGGAATATGCATGGAGTCTGTCCTTACAAGGGAGTCATCGGGAGTGGCAACGCTGGGCGTCGCCGAGGGATTGTGGGGTTCTACCTGGCTCGACGCTGTCACCGGCATGGGCTCATCGAGCACGATCGGTTCATCAAGCACGATCGGCGCATCGAGCACTGCGGGTTCATGCGGCGAGGACAACAAAGCCAAGCCACCGAGGCCCAGGCCAAGCCCAAGCACGGTGGCAGCGGCCAAGCCGAGGGGCACGCTGAAGGCCCCCACCACGCTGGCCACCTGCGGCCCAAGCCCGTGGGCCAAGGGCGCAACCGGCACCTGGGCGCAGCTCAGGCCCGGCAACTGCGAATCCAAGGCGGTACATAGCGCGCTAGACGCCGCCGTAGCCGAGCGGGCCAAAGACGTGCCAATCAGCACCGCGCTGAGAGCAAAGCCGCGCGAGGCCAACACCGTCCGCATCCGGCCGAGGCCCTGCTTGACACGATAGCGCAGCGTTTCACGCGGGAGCTCAAGCACCCGCGCCGCCTCAGCGATGCTGTGGCCATCTTGGCAACACAGCACCACCGCAACCCGCTCCTCATCGCTGAGGTCGGTTAAAGCTGCGCGCACGGCGGCATCGCGTTCGGCCGCCAGCACCGCATCATCTTCTGTGTGGTGGTTAGCGATCATGGCGGCAAAGCCCTCCGTATGCCGAACACGGCTCCGCCGACTGCGCATCTGATCGATGGCGCATTGCACCACGGCGCGGGTTACCGCATGCACAAAGGCCGGCCCGTCTTCGAACCCCTTGCGGCGGCTCAACAACTTGATGAAAGCCTGTTGGACGGCGTCTTCGGCGTCGGCCCCACAGCCCAGCATGCTGGTCGCCAGGGCGCAGGCGCGATCGCGTTGCCAACGCAACAGCTCGCCCAAGGCCTCGTGGTCTTGGTCACAGCGCCAGGCGCTGAGAAGCTGATCGATATGCTGGTCGGTGCTGCTCATGTCCATCCACACTCCACGCGCAGCGCCCAGGCGGATCGGCCAATGTTTTTTATCCTGCGAACCAAATCCTTGGCAGCAGGGCGCTTACTTCATCCCAGGTAAGGTCTCGATGTCGACCTCATCGAACTGCTCAGAGCGCATATTGGCTTCGCCGTAGGCGCGCCACACCTCGCGCCGCACAAATACGCGGAACAGGTCGGGGTCGATATGTCCCTCTTCGGCCATGCGTCCCAAAATGGTCAGAGCCTGCGACATCGGCATCGGCTTCTTGTACGGGCGGTCGGCGGCGGTGAGGGCCTCAAACACATCGGCAATGCCCATGATCCGCGCCGGGATAGACATGTCCGACTGGAACAAGCCGCGCGGGTAACCTTTACCGTCGCACCGTTCGTGATGAGCCCCCGCGTATTCGGGCACCTGACGCAGGTGCTTCGGATAGGGCAGACTCTCGAGCATGTTGATCGTGGCCACGATGTGGTTCTGAATGATCTCACGCTCGCGCACATTCAAGGTGCCGCGCTGGATGCATAGGTTGTCGACCTCGTCCTCGGTCAACAGGCTGCGCTCGGTGCCGGTGTGGTCTACCCAGCGCCGCGCCGCGATGCTGCGAACGCGCGCCATTGCCTCTGCGGTCATGAATTCACTGCCCTGATTGGCCGTGCGTAGGAACTCGATCTCACCGGCAAACTCGGTCAGCAACTCTTGGAAATGCTGTTCGGCTTCGGCCGGATCGGTACCCGCCAGAACGGCGCGCTCGCGGTCGAACTCGGCGCGCTGGCGCAGCAGCGCATACCGGGTTTCAACCAGATGAACGCGGTCGAACACGGTTTGCAGCTTGGTGGCCTTATCCATCACCCATTCGGGTGTGGTGATCTTACCGCAGTCATGCAGCAGGGCCGCGATGTGCAGCTCATAGCGTTGCACGTCGTTGAGGCTAAAATTTGCCAGGCTGGCGTGCTCGCTCTCGCTCGCGGCGTCGGCCAAGAGCATCGCAATCTCCGGCACCCGGCGGCAATGCCCGCCGGTATGCGGACTCTTGGCGTCAATCGCATCGGCGATCAAGCGCACGAAACTCTCAAACAAGCCCTCCATGTCTTCCATCAGCTCTTGCCGGGTCAGGGCAATCGCCGCCTGGGAGGCCACACTCTCAGCTAAGCGCTGCGAGAAGGCCGAGAATGGAATCGTGGTGTCGCCGTCGCCGGCCTTGGCGTTGAGCAACTGCAGAACGCCGATGATCTCCTGATCATGGTTGCGCATCGGCACCGTAAGCATGCTCATGCTGCGGTAGCCGGTGGTGCGGTCGAAGGCCCTGGTGCCCGCGAAGTCAAAGCCCTTGGCCCGGTAGGCGTCGGCCAGATTGACGGTTTTGTCTTCCAGCACCGCGTAGGCGACCACCGATTCGCGGTTTGGACTGCCATCGTCATGATGCAGGGGCACCGGCGGCAGGGTCACCTCCGTGCCCGAGGTGCCGCCCAGGGCGATGCCGAGCGAATCGGTGCGCAGGATCTCAAAGCGCAGGCTGTCGTCTTTCTCGTCGAATAGGTAGATGGTCCCGCCATCGGCGCCGGTCAGGCTTTTGGCACCCACCAGAATCGCCTCCATCAGGCGAACCGGGTCGCGCTCAGACGACAAGGCCGTACCGATCGCATTGAGCAACTCGATACGCTCGATCATCAGATCGAGGACCTTGTCCTGCAGACTGCGGCGGGTGGTCCGTGCCGTGCCGAGCTCGTTGACGTTCTGCGCACTATCCACGCCATGAGCCTAGGCCCTGTTGCCACTAGATGCCAGTACAGAGGAGGGCGCAACGAAGGGCCTACCAGTGAGGTTCCCGGTCCTGGGTCCTGGTACGCGCCAGATGGCGCTGGGCCCTGGGAACAGCCGCCTGCATGTGCACCTCGAGTCCTGGTCGGGGTCCGGGGCAGCGCCCCGATCCCAAGCCTGCTTGCAGGCGTTCTAGGACCCAGGACCAATCGAAAGCCTCGCCCCAAGACTAGATCTCTTGGCATTGCCGTACTGCCCGCTATGGTCCCGCTCTTTTGCCGGCCTCGAGGGTCGGCCATCACCCGTTCAGATACCCCCCAAGGAGCGGCCATGGCTATCAAGGTCCACTACGCGAAGACCGCCAAGCTGACCCCCATCAAAAAGAAGACTGTTGCCATCATCGGCTACGGCAGCCAGGGCCACGCCCACGCGCAGAACCTGCGCGACAGCGGCGTTTCGGTCATCATTGGCCTCTATAAAAAGACCAGCCCTTCGGCCCGCGCGGCCAAGAAGGATGGCTTCGAGGTGCTTACGATTGCCGACGCCACCGCCAAGGCCGACGTGGTCATGGTGCTGGTGCCCGATGAGTTTGCCCCCGAGGTCTACAACGAGTCGATCGCCCCCAACCTGACCAATGGCAAGCTGCTGCTGTTCGCCCACGGCTTCAACATCCACTTCGGCTTCATTACCCCGCCGAAGAATGTAGACGTCGCGATGATCGCGCCCAAGGGCCCTGGTCACACCGTGCGCTCCGAATTCGTCAAGGGTGGCGGCGTGCCGCAGCTGGTGGCCATCCACCAGAACCCCTCGAAGAAGGCCAAGGAAATGGCGCTCGCTTACGGCGCCGGCCTCGGCGGCGCCCGCGCCGGCATCATCGAGACCACCTTCAAAGAAGAGACCGAAACCGACCTGTTCGGTGAGCAGGTTGTGCTCTGCGGCGGCCTCAGCGAACTGGTCAAGAATGGCTTCGACACCCTGGTTGAAGCCGGCTACGCCCCCGAGATGGCCTACTTCGAGTGCCTGCACGAGGTCAAGCTGATCGTGGACCTGATGGTTCAAGGCGGCCTGAGCTACATGCGCTACTCGATCTCGAACACCGCTGAGTTCGGCGACTACCACACCGGGCCGAAGATCATCACCCCCGCGGTGAAGAAGAACATGGTCAAGGCACTCAAGGACATCCAGTCCGGCAAGTTCGCCAAGACCTTCCGCGCCGAATGTTTGGCCGGCAAGCCCAACATGAACAAGACCCGCGTCGCCGAGTCCAAGCACAAGATCGAAATCACCGGCCGCAAACTGCGGAAGATGATGAAGTGGATTGATGCGAAGGAAATCGACCCGCGCGGCTGAGACCAAGCACAAGAACAGAAAGCAGCCCGGTGCCAAAGCGCCGGGCTTCTTTCGTAGCAAACCAGAAGACCCTTCGCATCAATCCACTTCAGGGGAGCACGAGGGGAGCATCCCCTCGATGAAACAGTCAGCCGCAGGCCGTGCCCACAATGGATCCGCAGGATCCGGCACGGCAGTAGGCGCCGATCGATGCGAAGGAAATCGACCCGCGCGGGTGAGACCAAGCACGAGACCAGAAAAGAGCCCGGCGCTATGGTGCCGGGCTCTTTTCGTTCCTGGTTCCTGGTGCGCGCCTGCGGCGCGTTGTGGACGTGGTCAACGGTCCCGTCCGACAGCGCAGTATGCCAGCGGCCGACGCGCGCGAACGCTGGCCGGCATCCAACGCGCGAAGCGCGCACCAGGAACCAGGAACCAGGAACCAGGAACCAGGAACCCTCTTCATGCCTCCCGTGCCTGCGCGCGCCAGGCGCGTGGGCTGAGTCCCAGCTTGGCGCGAAAGTAGCGAGTAAAGTAATTCGGGTCATCAATGCCCACGGCGCGCGCCACTGCGGCAATTGGTCGATCATCATCGCGCAACAACTGCTGTGCGCGCTCGAGGCGCACCTGCTCGCGCAGCGCTGTAAACGAGCTGCCGCTCAGTTCGCGCACCACATGGCCAGCACGGGTAACCGAGAGCCCGAGTACCTGCGCCAAGGTGGCCAGGCTGCCCCGTGGCTCTCGGTGCAAGTAGTGTCGAATCTGCGCGAGACGATCGCCGGATGCGGCGTTGCGCTCGCGCTCAAGACGCCCGCACAGATCATGCAACCAAGCCTGCAACAAGCACCCCTGCACCACCACGCGCCTGAGGCCCGCAGCTTCAAGCAAGGGCAAGGCTGCCGGCTGGTCACGCTCGCAACGAAACTGCCCGAGATAGGCAATGCCAACCAGACCTGCATGGTCATGCACCGGCACCAACACCTCGTGGGCCCCGGCATGACAGCGCCGCACACACACGCTGGGATCCTGCGCGCACTGCTCCCGGGCTGCAACGAGATCGCAGCGGCGACACGCCGCATTGGCGGCTGGGTGCCGTTTGACGCGACGGCAGAAGGCGCTGAGGTGCAATACGGAGCCCGCCCCAAGGACGCAGCGGCCATCGAGATGCAGCGCCTGACTCCAGCTATGCCAAGCCAGCGACAAACCACTTGCATCGCAAATAGCCGCCAAAACATCGCCTACTTCTGATTGATAGTGCTCAAGTCGCTGCATGCGATTAGCCGATTCATGCTACTTTGGAACCGGAAGCTCTTCTAGCCAGTACCAAGCCGGACCGCTAGGATTGGTGCATGACCAGCTTCACCTACACCCGCTGTTTCGATCTGTGCATTCTCGGGGCTGGCTACGCCGGTTTCGCCGCCACCCGCAGCGCTCTGGCCCAAGGGCTCAGCGTGATCCTGATCGACCCCGAGTTCGCTCCCGTACACGAAGGCGGCCGCGCTGGTGGCCACGCCATCGGCCATCATCGTTCACCAGCCTGGGCTGCCTGGCTCCACACCATGGATCAACGCGGCGGGATCGCGGCTGATTGTATCGACCCAGCGATTGCCGAGATCTGCGCCGCCGATTACCTCCTGACCTGCAGCGACCAGCTTGCGATGCTCTCGCAAGCCTACGCGGTCAGTGTCGCGCATGATCACAAGGGATTGATCGCCAGCCTCGGCGTTGCAACCAAGAGTGGCCTGATTCCCATCACTGCCCGGCGCTTTATCGACGCCAGCGAGCAGGCCTCGCTTGCCAAGCTCGCCGTGCCCGACCTTGCTTGGTCTGTCCGCGCACCCCGCGAGCGCGCCCTCGCGCTGTGGCTGCATCACCACAGCTGGACCGCCGACGACTGCTGGAGCGACTCCCTCGACGGTTGCACCCTCTGTCTGGAAGCGAGCGCCCGCCCCCATGCACGCCGACTCACCATCAGCAGCGCCGACCCGCTGTGTCGCCTCAGCGCCCAAGCCGACCGCGCACTGGCACACGCACGCGACCGCCTGCGCCCAGCCGTAGCCGACGCTGTTCTGAGCCGCTGCGACCAATGGCCACTCGCCAGCTACGACGCCGCCCCGGCACCCATTCTCAGCCTCCCGGGCAACCTGGCTCTCGCCGTACCGAGTCTCGACCCAGCGCCTTGTTCCAGCCTTGGTGATCGCTTCGCCCTTGGCGAACGCGCAGCCGCTGGCCTCGCTGCCCTGCCGCAAGCCAGCGCGCACCTCAACACCAGCGTGCCCAAACCACTCCTGGCGCAACGCAGTTGCCAGGTCGCGGTGGCGGGTTGTGGCACCGGCGGCGCGATTGCGGCCATCGCCGCAGCCGAGCATGGCGCCCAGGTCATCGCCATCGACCCGCAGCGCCGCGCCGGCGGCGTCGGCACCGGCGGCGGTATTCTCGGTTATTGTGCCGGCGCTTCCGGCGGCCTGTTCGAGTCCATCGATGCCGAGGCCAACGCGCGGCGTCTCCGCCTGGAACCCACGGCTGGCCCCAATGGTCGCCATGCTTTCGCCAAACAGAGCATTCTCCACGAGCGTCTCGAAGCGGCCGGCGGCATGCTTCTGGGCGGCCATCTCGCCTACGACGTCGAAACCGAGGGTCGTCGCATCACCGCCGTGCTCCTCGCCAGCGATCAGGGCGCCCTACGACTCAGCGCCCAATGCTTCATCGACGCCACTGGCGATGGCGACCTCTGCGCCGCCGCTGGCTGCGAGTTTGAACACGGCCGCAGCGGCGACGGCATGGCCCTCGCCTTCACCCAAAGCGCTGGCGTGCTACGACGAAACGCCGAAGGCCGGATCAGCATTCGCCACACCAATTATGACGCCCACTGGTGCCAGCCTAGCGACCCCGGCGACCTGACGCGCGCGCGCCTACTGGGGATAGCGCAGTTCCAACGCGAGCGCTTTGGTCCCGAATCCTTGGACATCGCCTACCTCAACCCGGTTCTTGGCCTGCGTCAGTCACGCCAGATTCACTGCGACGACACCCTCACGCTCGATGACCTGGTGCGTGGTCGCCGGAGCGATGACAGCATCGGCCCGGTGTCGGCCTTCCACGATAGCCACAGCGTTGATTTCGAATTCGAACACGCCGAGATGATCGCCTGGCAATGGCTGATGCGGGCATTCCGCACCCGGCTCGCCTGCGATCTGCGCTTCGGCATGCTGATTCCCCAAAGGCTCGATAATTGTCTCCTCGCCTGCCGAGCTGCGGGCATGACCACCGTCGCCGCCTACTGCGCGCGCATGCAGCGCGACATCCAGCGCATCGGCGAAGCCGCGGGCACCGCCGCCGCGCTGGCGCTCACCCACAACGGCAACGCACGCAGCATCAACCGAACCCAGCTCCAAGCACACCTACGCGCCAGCGGCGCTCTCACCAAGACTCCAGACCAAGCCGCCACCCGCAGCGACGGTCTAGCGGCCCTGCGCGCCGGTACGCGCTGTGGCGACTTGTGGTTCATCTACGCTGATCCCGACACTCATCGCCAAACCACCATCGATCTGCTCGAGGATCCCGGTGAAGCCGGCGTGGTTGCCGCCTTCCTCCTCGCCCTCTGGGGCGACCCACGAGCAGAACAGAATCTGCTCACCCTCATCGATCAAGGCCGTGACGGTCCACCGATCGAACCCCATCAAAACGGCGCGTTCAAACAACTAGTCGCGATACCGGATTGGCTCCTGGCGTTAACCCTGCTGCGCTTCTGCGGCACCGAGCGCAGCCTCGCCACCCTCAAGGTCCTCGCCCAGCCCAACACCCAATTGCACGACATCCGCTGCATGATTGCCCTCGCACTCGAAGGCATCCAAAACCGCCACGACCTCGCGCCTGCATGCGTCGAGCCAATTATCACGGCACTCCTCGCCAGCGACGCCCCCGACCACCACGACAGCCCAAGTCGCAGCCTGTGGCGTCGCCTACGCGGCGAAGCGCAACTTGTTCTGGCCAACGATGAAGGCAGCGACACCAGCGCCGATCACCACTGGCAACTCGAACTCGTCATCATGCGCATTCGCAAACGGCTTGCTGGTTGATTTGAGGGTTCCTGGTGCCTGGTGCCACGCACCGGGCATCTCCCACGCCACGGTAGCAGTTCTGCCACCTGCGATAGCAAGGCCATGACTCGGGCCAGACCATACCGCCACTCTGCACAGACGCGCTAGCATTGGCCGCCATGCCGAGCTTTCGTCACTACCTCCTCAATGCCGACGCCCTGCGCGCGTGTCGCGGTATCCTCAACGATGCCGATCGTGACTTTCTGCGCCAAGAGGCCGAGTCGGCCTTGCAGCGCGGCCCCTTTACCGTGGCGCGCCGCGACAAGCCCCAGGTGCCAGGAGCCGGCTGCAACGACTACGTCAGCCTCGGCAGCTATTGGTGGCCCGACCCCAACACAGCCGACGGCTTGCCTTACATTCGACGCGATGGCGAACTCAATCCCGATTATGACCGGTATGACCGCAAACAACTCGAGGCGATGCAGAGCACCGTCAAATTACTCGCGCTCGCTTGGTGGCACCTCAACGACGAACGCTACGCCGAGCACGCGGTTCTGTTGCTTCATACCTGGTATCGCAACCCCGCCACCGCGATGACCCCGCACCTGCGCTTCGGCCAGGGCATCCCCGGTATATGTCACGGCCGCTGCATCGGTATTATCGACACCCACGATCAGATCTGGATGCTCGAGTACCTCCCCCTGCTACTCGACGCCCGCTGTTGGGACCCGGCACTCGGCGACACCATTCGCGTATGGTTTGGATCGTACGTCACCTGGCTACGCGAAGACCCCCTCGGCCAAGAAGAGGCCGCCACTAAAAATAATCATGGCAGTTGGTACGACGCCCAAGTCGTCCACTTCGCCAGCCTTGCTGGTAACGACGACCTTGCCCGCTCGGTCTTGGAGCAGGTTGGCGAACGCCGCATTCTCAGTCAAATCGAGACGGATGGGCGCCAACCGCACGAACTCGCGCGCACCCTCTCGCGCAATTACACGATGATGAACCTAACCGCCCTAAGCATGCTGGCCAAGCACGCCCAACGCTTCGACATCGATCTCTGGACCCTGCATAGCGCCAGCAGCGGCGGTCTCGCCGCCGCCTTCAGTTGGCTCGCCCCCTACGCCGACGGCAGCACAGCTTGGCCATACCAACAGATCAGCCCGTTTCGGCACGGAGTCCACGCCCTGCTGACCTGGCGCTGGGCCGATCAAGCCTACGGCACCACCACCGAAACCACGCTCCACGCTCAGTGCGATAGCCAAGTGATTCAGCACCTCAGGCTGCTCGGCTAGGCCCTTTCTGCGTTAGCAATTGGCTGGCTGTGTGGTCGGGTTCCTGGTTCCTGGTTCCTGGCTCCTAGTGCGCGCCTACGGCGCGTCGTAGGCATGGTCTTCGCTCCCGTCGGGCACATAGCCTACCAGTGGCCGACGCGCGCGAGCCACTGCCGGCATCCAACGCGCGAAGCGCGCACTAGGAACCAGGAACCAGGAACCCTCAACTCACACCACGTTAGCGGCCTGTTCCTTCATCTGCTCAACCACGCCCTTGGCGGCAACCACTAGTTGCTGCAGGTCGGCGTCGTTGGCTTTGGCGCCGGTGGTGTTGACCTCGCGGCCAAGTTCTTGCAGCAAGAATTCAATCTTTTTGCCAATGTCGCCGTTCGCGCCGATCAGGGTCGCTAACTGTTCGAGATGGCTGACGAGGCGAACCTGCTCTTCGGTCACATCGATGCGGTCGGCGTACATAGCCAACTCGCGTACGAGTTGTTCTGGCTCAATGCTGGCGCGATCACGCAACACTTCACTCAGTCGCTCCTGCAAACGCTCGGCGTAGGCCAAGGCGCGCGGCGCGGCCACGGCGCGCATCTTCTCGGTCAAATTGGTGAGCTCGGCGTGGTGGCCGTCAAAGGCCGCCTGCAGACTCGCGCCCTCGGTGGCGCGCATCGCGGTGCAAGCCGCCAGAGCCGCTTGCACAGCCTCATCAACCAACGGTTGAATGGCCTCGAGGTCTGTGCCGCCACTGCGCCCCATCACGCGAGCCGCGTCGGGCAGCGTTGGCGCGGGTGCGCCCAAGTCAGCAGCCAAGGCCGCCAATTCACGCCAGGCTTGGCTCAGGGCCTGGGTATCAAGACTCAGGGCGGTAGCCGGCTGATAACCCACCTGCACCGTCACGCTGCCGCGTCGCAAAGCCTCTTGGACCTGACTGCGCACGCGCTCTTCCAAGCCGAGGTCGCGCAACTCGCTGCGCACCGAAACTCGGCATTGGCGATTATTGACTGAACTGATCTGCACATTCACCGTGCCCAGTTCGCCGCTCGCGCTGCCTGCGCCAAAGCCCGTCATGGATTCCATAGCTTAGCCTTTCACCGGATCCGTCACCGAATCGGTCACTGAAGCGGCAAAAGCCGCACGCACCGCGTCTCCATCGGGCTCAGTCACGATTTCAATCGCAGCAAAATCCTTCGGGAGCACAAATCGCGTCTGGCCCTTACGAGCCTTCTTATCAAGACGCACCGATCCGAGCATGCGCTCAACCGCGCCGGCTGGGTCGTCGCTCGCGTGCACCAGCGGCAATTGCAGCGCTTGCAGCAGGGCGGTTTGGCGCGCGCGCAGCTCCGTATTGGCCAGCAAGCCAATGCGTTCAGCGCAGTCAGCCGCCATCTCCATGCCGATCGCCACCGCTTCGCCGTGCAGATAACGCTTATAGCCGGTCTCACGCTCCAAGGCATGCCCGAAGGTATGCCCGTAATTCAAATGCGCCCGAACGCCGTGCTCGTGCTCGTCGTTCTCTACGTACCAGGCCTTGGTTCGGCAACTCACCGCTACTGCATGACCAACTGCAGCCGGGTCGCAGGCCACCAGCGCGGCACTGTTGTGCTCCATCCAGGCAAAGAAATCTGCATCGCGAATCACGCCATACTTGGCGACCTCGGCTAGGCCGGCGCGATACTCGCGTGCATCCATGGTGCTTAACACCGCCGGGTCGATCAGCACGAAAGACGGCTGCTGGAAGGCACCAATCAGATTCTTGCCAGCAAGTGAATTGACCCCGGTTTTGCCACCAACCGACGAATCCACCATCGCCAGCAAGGTCGTCGGAATCTGAATGAAACGGATCCCGCGCATCCAGGTGGCCGCCACAAAGCCAGCCATGTCACCGCTGACACCGCCGCCCAGGGCGATCACCGTGCCCGAGCGATCAATCCCGGCATCGGCGCAGGCCTTCCACAGTTGCTCGCAGGTGGTGATCGACTTGTTCGGTTCACCGGGGGCAAAGGTCACCAAGTCGCAGCGCACGTCGCTGGCCCGTAGACTCGCCAGCAAGGTCTCGCCATGCAAGCCGGCCACCGTCGCGTCTGCCACCACCAAAGCGGCGCCACCATCGAGATGCGGCGCGATCAGTTCGCCGGCACGCGTCAAGCTACCGACCTCGATCCGAATGTCGTAACTGCGCGGGCCGAGGTCGACGTGGACGGTTTCGCTCATGGTGATCCTCCTGCGAGCCCGGCAGCTTGGACCTCGCGCCGGCGGGTCCAGTAGCGAAGGCGGATCTTGCCAGACCTCGCAAGCCCATCACAGTAGGCCCCCCCCATTTGCCCGCAGGCACCGGAGCCTGCCTGGAGATACGCCCATGCGCGCGCTTTACGCCTTGCTACCCGCCCTGTGCAGTTTTGGCCTGTCAGCGGCTGATCCCGCCCCACTGCTGGAGATCGCACTGCCCGACCTGCAACGCAGCGTGACCCGCTTCGACGCCGGTATCTATGGCACGATCTGGAATGACCCGAGCCTCGATGGCCTGCGGCGTTACCTCAACTCCGAACTGGCGCCCCTGGAAGCCGACCTCGGTTTCAATCCGACGACCGCGATACTGAGCTCCGCCGGCCTCGAAGCCCGGGTTAGCGCACCGGTCAACAGCTCCGACCCCTGGACGGTGGTCCAACTGCGTGGAGCCGACCCCGCCCTAGCCGCGGCTCTGCGCCGCGAGATGCCCGACGGCACCCTCGGCCAAGCCGCCAACGAGCCCAGCGTCGCCCTCGACGGCACCACGCTGATCCTCGCCAACGGCGGCGCCACCCTGGCACCGATCCCCGCCAGCAGCAGCAGCAATGACCTCGAACTCCGTTGGTTTGCCGACGCCATCATCGCTCTGGCCAGAGCCAATACCGGCCCGCGCGACCAAACCGCCCTGGCCCTGCTGACCGATTTCCTCTCCTCTGGCAGTCTTCAGGCCGAACTGATCGACACCGGCGTCAGCCAACGCCTCAATCTCGACACCATGCCCGCCGGCCTCGCTCCGGTAGACCGTCAACTCTTGGCCCGGCTCCCAGCTGAAACCCTGATGGCCTTTGCGGCCGGCATCGACGGCGCCGCTTGGTGGCAAGCCCACCAAGGCGTCATTATGGCCAGCGTTGCGCACGAGATGCTCGGCGACGCCACCCAAACCGAGGCAGCCGAGCAACAAATCGCCGGACTCCTCGCCGGCTTCGGCATTCAAAATGGGCTCACCGGCCTGTTTGCTGACATGCAGGGCACCACCGTGTCGCTGGTCACTGCCGGCGGCGGGCTGTACCCAGGCGTATCGATCGCCATTCCGCGTTCAGCCGGCATCGATGCTCTGATTAACCTGAGCATGGGCATGGGCGGCATGATTGCCCCGCAAGATGGCCAACTGCGTTTCATCGTACTGCGCGGATTTGGCAACCGCGGCGAAACCATTGCACCCGGCGCTGTGGTCGGTCGCGACGCCACCCACTGGTGGGTCAGCACCGATCCCGTGTTCCTGGCCGATTACCTGGAAGGCAAAACCAGCGGCTGGGATACATCCACCGCCGGTGCGCTCGCGCTTGAACGGGCCCAGGCCGACACGGTTATGCTCGGCGCCACCAACGCCCCTGCGCTGATGCGCACCGTGGTACCGCTGATCGCGCTCGGCTCTGGCTTTATCGACGAGGGCCGTCACGTGGAGGGTCTCGCACAGGCCGCGCTACGCTTGGCTCGCGCCGCCGAGCCCGACACCTTTATTGGCGGTCCCAAGGGTGCCGGCTTCCAGCTCGAAGTTCGCGGGGCGATTGGTGGCTTGAGCTACCTCAGCACCGGGCAAGTCGCGCTCATCGCAGCGATTGCGATTCCGAACCTGATGGAGAGCCGTGTCAAATCGAGCGAAATGGCCGCCTCTGCCAGCCTGCGCTCCGGCATTTTCTCCGGCCAAGAGATTTACCGCTCAAGCGCCCACAACGATATTGATAGCGACAACAAGGGGGAATACGCCTTCTTGCCGCAGTTAGCGGGCCTGGAAGATAATTTTGGGCGCGGCCCGAACGACCAAGACCGGACCCGCGCCGGCAACCTTGAGATAATCTCCTCCCAATTCAGCGGGCCCGAGCAAGACGTCAATGGCTACCACTACCAAGTCTGGCTGCCCGATGGCGAGGGTGGCGCGATGGATTATGCCACTGCCAAAGCTCGCTTTGAAGCCGGCGATCTGTGGCAGGCCAACCCCAGCGAGAGTTACTTCATCGCCTATGCATGGCCGGTAGATCCCGGTGAAACTGGACACCGTGTGTTTGCAATTACCCAGACTGGCACCGTGCGAGCCCAACGGGCCGACTTGGTCGAATTGCCGCCAGTGTGGAATGCCATGGCCAACGGCGAAGGTAGCGAGTTCAAAGTCGTTACCCGGAGTACTGCCTGGGACCCGCAGTAGACCAAGCACCAGTTAGCGATATTCCCGCCGGTACCCACCCGGCGGCATCCCATAGCGACTCGTAAAGCGACGCGAAAAATAATGCACATCGCCGAATCCGCAGGCTTCGGCGATGTGCTTGATAGGCAGCACCGTACTACGCAGCATCGTTGCCGCGCGGCGCAAAGCGGCAGCGCGGTGATAGGCCACCGGCGTGACCCCGAAGCGAGCCTTAAAAGCCCGGCCGAAATGCTTGGCCGACAAGCCCGCCACCGCTGCCACCTCACCAAGCTCAACCGGGCGATGTGTCGCACCGTCGAGAAAACGCCGCGCGCGATCGAGATCGTCATCAACCGGCCCCGTCTGCGCCGCTACCAGCTCGCGCCACAGCAGAAACAAGGTCTGCGCCACATAGCCCTGCGCGAGCGCCGCACCCATCGGATGCTGGGGCAGCAAGGGGTCGGCCAGGGGTGCGATAGCAGCCCGCAAGCCTCCGGCTACGTCTTGCGGTAGGGCGGTCACGGCAGCCAATGGCGCCGGCGCACCACTCCACGCTGTCACCAGAGCGCTCCAGCCCCCGGTATCGCGCACCACCTCATCGGCCGGCGGCGCATCCCGCGACTCGGCCAAACTCGGCGCGCCACGTGCGCGCGCCTCGAAGGTCACCTCGCTGTAGACGGTGTCATCGCCCGCCGCGCGCTGAAAGCTGTGCGGCACCCAGGGGTCGACCAAAAACAAGGTCGGCCCGGTGACCGGAACCACCTCGCCATCGAGCATAAAGCTGCCACGCCCTGCCGTTACCACCACGGCATGGAACACCGCGTGACAATGCTCGCCACGAATCTGCCCGCCCGCACCCCGTATGCGGTCATCAATCGAGGCGTGCACCGGCACCAGGGCCGGCCACGCCGGCACCGAACACGCGGCGCCAGGCGCCCCCTGAAGGCCCTCGAGCACCACCAAAGCATGCAGGCCGATACGCATACGCGTATTTTGTCCAAAAGATGTGGCCGTTAAAGCCAAAGATTCTCCGAATCCATGCGTCTATAGTGCCCATAACGCCAGATGCCCCACAAGGAGACCCCATGCACCTGAGCCCCGAGCAGATCCAGCAGTTCCGCCGTGACGGCTTCATTGTCGCCCGCGGGCTGTTTGCCGACCACGACCTCGCCCCGGTGCGTGCCGCGATTGCCGCCGACATCGACCGCCGCGCGAGCCAACTCAAGGCCGACGGCCAACTGGATGACACCTACGCCAACGAAAGCTTCGACCGCCGCATGGGCCTGCTGATGCGCGACTGCCCGCAGATTCACGAGGCCTTTGACATCTGTCACCTGCGTGACCCGGCCTTTCACCGCCTGTTCCACACCCCCGGCCTGCACCACGCCCTGGGGCAACTGCTGGACAGTCCGGAAATCACCTGCAATCCGATCCAACACCTGCGGGTCAAGCCACCAAGCGACTGGGTGGAAAGCACCGGCTACTTCGCCGTGCCCTGGCACCAAGACAGTGGCGTCACCACCGACGACGCCGACGACGCGCTGATCATCACCTGCTGGATCCCGCTGCTGCGCGCCGACGCTGAGATGGGCTGCATGCGCCTGCTCCCGGGCGTCCATCAGCAGGGCCATCTGCGGCATATTCCCGGCACCACCATCGACCCCAGCCTGATTGACGAAACCCAAGCCGTGCTCGCGCCCTGTGAATGCGGCGACGCCGTGTTGATGACGCAATTCACCCCGCACCACTCAACGCCCAACCTGAGCCAGAGCTGCCGTTGGAGCATCGACATGCGGTTCCAACGCAGTGGCACGCCAACCGGGCGCGCGTGGCAGCCTGAACTGGTGGTCGCCAGCGCGGATCCGAACCAGGTTCGCAATGACGCCGCCACCTGGGCCACCAGCTGGCAACGCTGCCTGGCCGAGGGCCGCGGGCACGGTCAACACCGCATCGAAGAGCCAACCAAGGCCTAGCAGGCTGTTGAAGTTCACCAGCCTGCTAGCCTCAATAAAACCTTGGGCTCCCTGCAGGAGCCATTTTCCAAGGTTTTATTGAGGCGACTCTTTACCCAGGGAGGTCTGCGACCCCCCTTCGACCCCCCGCAGGCCATATTTCAAAAGCCTGTGGAGTTAGGAGCAGCCATGAGCACCACCACCGCCTTCGGACTCGATCCCGACACCGCCACGCGACTCCGCGCCACCGCCGCCAGCTTGGCGCGCGAGAGCCTCAACGCCGAAGGAATGATCGAGCTAGATTGCGCCCAGGTTTGGGCTGACCAACACCAAGACGCCTTTAAGGCCGATCGGGTGGTCCTCGGCAACTTGTGGTCAGACGAATGCGTGTTCGCTGAACTGGGAATACCGGAAGACTGGGATCGCTACCACCACGACCGAGCCTGGCTGACTGGGCTCTGCCGCCAAGCCAACGACCGCGCCGAAACAATCGTTGGCCGGCGCTTGCTCAACCAAACCGCGCCTGATCCGGCGGCAAGAACCATGCCGCAACCGCGGCAGCTGTGGGAATTATTTGAATGCCGCAACGTTTTTGAGGGCGACAGCTACTGGATGCACCCGGCGATCGATGATGTCAGCCAACTGCCAGCCCTGCTCGATCGGGTTGAGGCACGCCTCGACAACCTGCGCGCATGGCTGCTACCTGACAACTGGGACCAAGCGCGCGACGCAGCGCGGGCCCGGGGTGAGCGCACCCCCATGTACTGGCACCAGCGCGGCCCCGTGACCCTCGCCACCAGCATGGTCGGCGCCGAATCCTTCTTGTTCTTATTTTATGACGACGAAGCCCTGGTGCGCCGCCTGTCTGCGGTGATGAAACGCGCGATGCTCGCGATCCGGCAGTTGCTGGAGCAAGAGGCGGGCTACACCGAGACCGATCGCCCACGCGGCTTCTCGTTTGCCGACGACAACTGCTGCCTGGTTACGCCCAGCCAATACGAACTGTTCGCCGAACCCATTCTCGAGACGATGTGGAACTACTGCTCGCCCGATCCCAGCGACAGCCGCTACCAACACAGCGACAGCGCCATGGCGCATCTACTGCCCATCCTCGGTCGCCTTGGCTGCAATGGCGCCAATTTCGGTCCAACGATTCCGCTCGATCAGATCCGCGCGCATCTACCCACGGCGGTGATTCACGGCCAAGTAGCGCCGTTCACCTACAGTCGTGATGAACGCGAAAACCTCGCGTTTGAAGTGTTGCGTGACATCCACCTGGCGCGCGAGGCACGCGGCCTGGCGCTGACCATGGCCGGCAGCATCAATAACGGCAGTCGCCTACATGGCATGCGCCTGATCATGGCCACGGTTCAGCGCCACGGCTGGTATTAGCAAGGGCGATCCGCAGGGTACAGAGCAGGCAGGCGCATAGCGCCAGCCTGCTCTGGTTACGGCGAAATTACGCCGGCAACACCGGAAAGATATCGGCGCCATCAATATGACTGGAGATGTCCGTCGCCGGCGGAGCATCAAGCTCCAGCGCCACCACCGGCAACACCGGATCGGCGTCGCTCGCGTGTGCCCCCAAACCACGGATAATCGTTTGCCGACCGCGCTGCTCGAAACTGAGGTCACGCTGCGCACCCACCAAGCGAGCGCGCTGAACACGCGGCGTCAGCCCGCCGACAATCAACTCGTCGCCATAATATTCTTTGACGAAGCAATACAGGATATTGCCACGCTTGGTCGTTGGCCCAAACAGGTACCAGGGAAGATCGCACCGTTCGGTTGCCAGAACGGCCTCCTGGTGACGCTCAAGCCATTGCCCAACGGAACGCAATATATCCTGAGCCGCCTCAGGAATACGACCGGCGGCATCCGGCCCCACATTGAGCAGCAAGTTGCCGCATCCGCGCGCGCAGTCGGCCAACTTCAAGGCCACCGAGCGCGGATTCTTCCACGCCGTATCAGACGGACAGTAGCCCCAATGCCCGTTGAGGGTCATGCAGGCTTCCCATAGCCGGCCCTTGGCGCTGGAAGCGATATGCTGTTCCGGCGTGGCGAAGTCTTCCGAGGTCCAACTGCGATTGTTGATCAAAATATGCGGCTGTCGCGCGCGCACCTTGGCGTTGAGCTCCACGCTGCGCCATTCTTCGATGCCGTAGCAATGCGGCAGGTCATACCATAGGATGTCAATCTTCCCGTAGCCGGTCATCAACTCTTCGATCAAGCCATGGGTGTAATCCATGAAACGCTCGGTGGCTGCGGTATCGCCCTGCCAACCACGGAACCAATCGTCATTATGCCAGTCACCCAAGGAATAATACAACCCGACCTTCAAGCCTTCGGCACGAACCGCCTCTACAAATTCAGCCACCAAGTCGCGCTTGGCAGCGCTGTTGACGCTATTGAAAGCGCATAGCTTCGAATCCCACAGACAGAAGCCTTCGTGGTGCTTGGTGGTTAACACCAAGTAGCGCATGCCCGCCGCCTTGGCGAGACGCGCCCATGCACGCGGATCGAAGTCTTCGGCGGCAAACTGCTCGGCCAAAGGCCGATAGTCGTCCATCGACCAGGCCTCGCGCGACAAAGCCCACTCGCCGCGCCCGTGCACGGCGTACAAGCCCCAGTGAATGAACATGCCAAAGCGGGCCTCGGCAAACCAAGCGGTACGATTAGCAGGAAATTGCATGTCAGTCCTTCCGGGGCGTCACACTAGCGGCTTTGCTCGCCCATGTCGGCGTTCCAGCGTTCGAGCTCGGGATTGGCAAGTTTGTGCACGGCCGGTGATGGCTCGCGGCATTCGAGGTACAGTACTTCGTTTGGCGCCACCGTGACGCTGAGTGCCAACTCGCCCTGCTCAGCCTGATGGCGCGTCATGGTGTGCTCAGGCACCGCATGCGCCCGCAACACCGCCATCTGGGCCGGCGACGGATCCTGCGGACGGCCCAAAGCCAACCAGGTTTCATACGCGCTGCCAGCACCGGCGCGCACCCGGATCGCCGTCACCACCTGCTCGGCATGATCAACCGGAATCCGCACCGTGGTCTGCCACGGCTGGGCCGGTCCTGCCGCCATAAAGGGCTGATGATACGCCACCACGTGCACGGTTTCACATTCGCGCGTAGCCACCAAACCGCAGCCATTGGGAGCCGCATCGCCACTCACGCTTTGCCGGGCGCCACGCAAACGCGCGCACAACTGCAGCGCGTTGTAGCTCGACTTGGGAATCCCATCAACGGTCAGCAGACCATAGATGCTGCCGAACGGGGCCTGCGGCACGCCACCTTCTTCAAAGCGGTCGCTCGCGACCCACCAGCACAGGGTGTCGACATCCTGATCCAACTCGAGCGCCATGCGCGCGGCAAATGCACCGGCGTAGGCGTTATCAACCGAGGGGTTGCCAGTCCAATCAACGGTTTTGCTTGAGCCGCAGCTGAGGCTGTTCCATTCGGTAATATGCAGAGGGCGATCGCCGACCTCGGCCTTGGCGGCGCGCAAGCGATCGATGAAGAAGGCATTGGGCTCATGCGGGCTGCCAGCGCGATCGTCAAACTCCACGAACTCGTCTTGACTGTAGAGATGCGTCGACAAGAAGTCGAGCGGTACGTCTTCGCTTTCACACCAGGCGATCAAGTCGTCAAGCCAGGCACACTTCGAACTCGCCGGGCCACCCACCTGCAACTGGGCGTCGACCCGTTTGAGCGCACGCGCAGCGCTAGCGTACAGCTGAAAATATTCTTCTTTAGTACCACTCCAGAAGCCCGACAGATTCGGCTCGTTCCAGACCTCAAAATTCCACGAACGCACTTCATCCAAGCCCCAGCGGGTCACGCAGTGCCGCGCGAAGGCCTCGATGAATTCGCCCCACTCGCCAAAGTCGGCCGGCGGAGTCACGTTCATACGGTAGTGGAACATGGTCTGATCGCCGGAGGCCAAGCACGCCGGCATCGGGTTGAGTTCCACAAAGGGCTTGAGCCCGAGCTCCAACAGCGCGTCGTAGATCTGATCGAGGTGATGCCAGCGATACACCAACTCGCCTTCGCTCCCACGCGTGACCACGCCCACCTCATCGTGGAAGATGGCGTGAAAACGACAGGCCTTGAAACCGATCTCACGCTGACAGCGCGCGAGGTGCTCGCGCACGTCGGCCCGCAACAACTCAAAGCCGCGCCCCACCGCCACGGCTTCACGCCACGGCATCCGCAAAGGCGCTGCCGCCGGTTCACGAGCTACACGTAATCCACCCATGCCATCTTCTCCCGCCTGTGGCGTCCTCGAGCATCCTCGAACATCAAGGCGGGGCATGCTGCCACGTACCAACAGCGGTCAACCGGGCAGATGCCGGCACGGCGGTGCTATGCGCGGTGGAGGTGTGGTTGATTCGTGCGGTGGGTGAGGAGTGAGTGAGGCAGGTCCTGGGTCCTGGAACGCCTGCAAGCAGGCTTAGGCGCGGGGCTGACCGCCCCGTACCCCGCCCACTTGGCTCGTCCGTCGCACCGGGCGGCTGTTCCTACGACCCAAGCGCCGCCAGGCGCGTACCAGGACCCAGGACCGGAAATGCGCACAGGTCCGCATAATAACCACTTTTCATCAGTACCAAACCGCTTTGGTTTGACTTTACGCGAAACGGTGGCACACTCTCAGGGCCGGAAGGGGAGAACCATGGGCAGCAAGCACATCTGGATCAACGAGGACAATGCCTCGTTCTACATCGGCTTTCCCGAGTCAGCGATGACTGAAGCCGGTTGTCGTGCGCTGGTCGACGGCTACTGCGATGGCGGCGGCGTGGCCGGTCTCAGCTTCTGCGTCAACGTGCAGCGCGCCCTGTTTGCGTCGCGCAGCTGGGAAAGTCTCTACGTCGACTACGACCCGGATGGCCCCGACGATCAGCCCTGCCTGCAATGGCTGGCGCCCGAAGACCGCAGCCTTGGCAAGCCCTGCCACGGCCGCACCTGGGTCCACCACCTGTGGTTGCTCGAACAGCGCGGCGTTGACCACCCGGCGATCTGGCTCGACCAATCGCGCCAACGCGGTGCCGAAGGCTGGCTGTCGATGCGCATGAACGATGTGCACCACGCGCCCAAAAAAGATGCGTTCTGGCACAACAGCTTATGGCGCGAACACCCCGAGTATCGCCGCGCCTCGTATCGCGACGAAGGCTGGTTCGAAGAAGCCTACGACTACGCCCACGAAGCCGTGGTCAGTCATCACTGCGCCCTAATCGATGAACTGTGCGATCGCTACGACCTCGACGGCCTTGAGCTCGACTGGGTTCGCTGGGTCCGCCACAGCAAACCCGGACACGAGCGCATCGTTGCCGCGCAGCTGACCAGGGTGATGCAGCATGCCCGCGCCGCCACCGAACGCGCGGCGCAGCGCCTCGGCCATCCCGTTGGGCTCGGCGCCCGCCTCCCAGCCGATCTCGCCAGCTGCGTGCACCTGGGCTACGACCTCCCCACCTGGGCCAAGGAAGGCCTGCTCGACCACATCGTGCTCGCGCCCTTCTTCCAGCAGTGTGACTTCCAGGTCGACGTCGACTTGTGGCGGGCCCTGTTCCCAGCTGCGCGCGTCCTGGTGCAACCCGAAGCGATGCTGATTCCCTCGCCGCAGGCCGGCGAAGGCAATCTGATCTATGATCCGCGCTTTTTGGCCGGTGCGTCGGCCTGCGCACTTCACAATGGGGCCGACGGCGTTTGGCTGTTCAATGAATGCTACCGCTTCACCCCGGTCGATAATTTCTTTGAACGCTTCCCCACCTATCGCGAACTGCTGACCCGTGATGCCGGTGACCTAGAAGCCCTGCGCGATGCGCCACGGCGCCAAGTGGTCTCGTTCCATCAGATCCTGGGCCCGGGCCGCGCGAGTTTCAGCGCGCTGCCGATCGCACTCACCCGGCCCGACGGTAGCTATGACTTCGCGCGTTTCCGCGACTGCATCAGCCTGTCGCTCCCACTGGGGCCCAAGCCGCAGTCGTCACAGGTCCGCCTCAAACTGGGCCTGAGCAGCGACACGCCAGCAATTGCCACCGCAGACCTCAAACTATGGTGCAACGCCACGCCGCTTACCGCACCGGCAACCAGCGAAACCGGCCCGGGCAAACGTAGTTTTGCGGCGCCCTGGCCACGCGATGTCGACCAAGGCCTAGTGATCGAGGTCCCCCTGGCTGCACTCCATGACGGTGACAACATCATCGAATGGCTACCGCCGGCCGTGGCTGGGGCGTTGATCTGGGCTGAGCTAGAAATCGGCTGATCAGGCCTTGCCTGCCAGCCAGGCGCTGAGCGTTGCTGCGTCTTCACAACACTGCGCCGCGTCATCGCCGCGGATAAATTCGAGCGAGTAGCAGCGTTCGGTCTCGGGATCAGCGGCGGCGATGGCAGCCAGGTAACGTGACCACGGCTCGGCACCCGCCGCCAAGGGATGGCGAATCTGCTCGGGCTCGAAGGTCCAGTGAAACACATGCAGGTTGGCCAAACGTTTGCGGTCCAACAAGGCCTGCAAGCCGGCCAAACAATAATCGACATCCTGGCGATTCGGTGGCTGCCAATAGCTGTACACCTGCGGATGATCAACCGCATCAAGCAAGCGCTGCGCGCTGTCGTTGCTGTCGGTCAAAGTTCCACCGTGGTACTCATACGCAATCCGGATGCCGGCAGCACCGGCCAAGTCGGCAATGCGCTTGGAGTCTGCCACCACGGCCGCCCATGCCGCAGCATCGGCCTGGGCCGAGCCACCACGACCCGCCCACACCCGAATCCACGGCGCCCCCAAGGCGCGCGCACTCGCCAGCACGTCGGCAAAGCGCAGCGGCTCATCAGCAGTTTCGCTGACACCGACGCGATAATACGAACCATAGGCCGATACCGTCAAGCCAGCCTTGGCAGTGGCTGCGGCAACGCGCTGTGCGGTCTCCACATCACCCGGCGGGACATGCACGTCCCCCCCCCATTCAATCGACCCAAGACCGGCCTGCTGCGCCAACGCAATCACCTGCGCCACCTCGAGTGATCGAAAGCTGATCGAAACCAGTCCACTTATAGCCACCACGTCACCTACCTCCGTCTCGCTGACGGATGCAATACACCAAGGGGTCAGAGCTAGGGCAAGGGGGGTCCTGGGGCCTGGCACGCGCCTGATGGACAGCCTTGGGTCCTAGGTCCTGGTACGCGCCTAGCGGCGCTTAGATCATGGGAACAGCCGCCGGTCACAACGCTGTCCAACTCGAAACCCGAAACTCGAAACTCAAAACCACCCCCAGTCACAATAGTCACCCTCTCCCAAAGAACCCATCCCAAAGCGCTTTCAACATAACAAAAAGCCACCAGTATCACCTCGTATGCGCACCCTCCTCACGCTCACCTCGCTGCTAATCCTTGTGACTGGCAGTCTCCCGGCCGCCAGCAATCTTCTGCCCAACGGCAGTTTCGAGGGCTCACTCAGCTACTGGATACCGCGCAATACGCCGGTTGAACTGATCCAGGGCGATGCGCCACACGGATCGTGGTTCCTGCGCCGCACAGCCGATAAGGGCTTTATTCACAGCGCCCCCCTGCTGATCGAACCCGGCACCACCATCACCGTGGCGATGTGGGCGCGGTGCGAGAAGGGCAGCGGCACGATGGCCCTCACCGTGCATCCCACGCCGCGCCAGGCCGGCATGCCGCCGTGGGCCATCGGCCGCGGCAGCAGCGGCGGCGGCAAGAACCCGCGCCCCTGGAACAACCCCACGCTCACCACCGAATGGCAACGCGTGTCGATCACCATGACCATGCCAGACTATCGCAAGGAAAAGCAGGAGTTCCCGGCGCCGTGGTGGTGGAGCTACAATACCTGGTGGCTGTTCTTTGAAGCCAAAAACGTTGGCCACATCGACATCGACGGCGTCACCATCGTCACCGGCGAACAAGATCCCGGCTTTGTACCCTACACCAGTATTGAAACCGCCGTCCACCTCACCGACTTGCCGCCGTATAACCCAACCGGCGCGCTGCTGAACCAAGGCGACACCGTCACCGCCCTCGCCGCCCTGCACAACCCCGGCACCGAAGCGCGCACCGCCACCCTGCGCTGGACCCTGCGTGATTACGCCGGCGACAAGATCTTCGATCAAGCCGAACAGAGCATCACCCTCGCCGCCGGTGGCACCGAACTGATCGAGCATAAGCAGGTCCTCACAGCCAAGGGCACCCTCTTGGTCACCGCGCAAATTATCGACCCGCAAGGCAATGAACTCGGCCGCAGCCACGCTCCTGCCACCACCATGCCCAACCCATTCGCAGCCACCGAACCCGATCCACGCGAACGCTTTGGCGGCACCCTGGTAGCCGGTGACAATCTCAACTCGCACCACGTCGACATTGGGCAGCAGATGGGCATGCGCTGGACGCGCTGGTACCCGCACATGAACTGGAAAGACTTTCAGCCAAAGGGCCCAGACGACTGGCAATCAGAGCGCACCGACGCGATTCTAGCCGATCTGCGGCAACATGGCTTCAGCGTCAACGTCGTCCTCTATGCGCGCCCTGATTGGGCCTTCTCCAAGGATGACAAAATCCACACCCTGCCGTCTGATATGCAATGGACTGCCGACGACCCACGCTGGAACGACCTCAGCGTCGAAACCCACTGGGACCGCTACGTGAAGCGCATGCTCACCACCTATGCTGGCCCCAGCTTCGCCTGGGAAATTATCAACGAACCACAGTTCGACCGCTGGCCGTCGAATGAGTTGCACTTCCTCTTCGTCAAGCGCACCGCGGCCCTGATCAAGAGCATCGACCCAGCAGTCAAGGTCATGATCAACTCGGTCAACGGCTTCGACGGCATCTCCAAAGATTTCTCGCGCCGCGGTGGCGGTGAATTCATCGACGTCTTCACTTGGCACAACTACTCACCCAACGGCGCCGGCTCGGCCGAAACCATCCGTCAGATGGAACTCGCGTTCCGCCGCGCCGATGGCACCGGCCCCGAGAACTGGTTTAACGAAGGCTGGACCTGGTTCCCGTCCTCCCGCGCAAGCGTCACCAACGGCATGATCGCAACCCGCAGCCCAGAACAGGTTGCCCACATGGTCGTGCGCAACCAGGCCGAGCTCGCCACCGCCGGCATGGACAAGATGATTCTCTTCAACATGGCCTACCAGCGTCACGGCCGCAGTTGGTGGGATTGGGCCGGCGATGGCACCGAACTGTGGGACGACCACAACGAGCCGACCATCGCCGTGCCGGTGTTCAACGTGCTCGCCAAGCACATCGGCCTAGCGCAAAGCCTGAGCGCCATCCGCCATCAAGACGCCTGGATCCACACCTTCCATGACCTGCGCAACAATCGCGGCGTCGCCATCATTTGGGGCACCACCGACGGCGAACTGCTGCTGCCAGTAAGCGGCCTCCAAGCCGAAGACGTCATGGGCAACGCCGACCCCATCGCGCACCCGGCCGACGGCAGCCTGCTGCCCCTGCGCGAAAACCGCCCCGTCTACGTGTTCAAAGATGGCCTCAGTGGCGCCGAACTCGACGCGGCGCTGGCACCCCTGCAACGCGCGGCCATGGCCGGCGGCGACGGCGAGTACACCATCCCGCGCGACTGGATGGAGCGCGAAGCCAAAGGCAATCCCTACGTCCACAACGACAAGCCGCTGTGGGCCTTTGGCCGCATTTACCCGCCGGATCGCGCCGATGCCGATGCCTACATCGTGCAGCGGCAATTTGTTCCGACGCGCAATCACTGGTCTGACATCGAGCACACCCAGGGCGGCTTCCCTTCGGGCAAGGTCGATCAGGAAGGGCACGTCAGCATTGCCGCTGGCGCACCATGGGGCGGTGCCCAGAAAGACAAGCCGGCCTGCCTCCTGTTCTACGCGCCAACAGCCGGCACCTATCGCATCGAGGCCTCGGCATTCATGAATCGTTGGGAAGGCAAGGGCGCCGGCCACCTGCGCCTGGTCCTGCTCAATAGCGAGCAGGGCGAAGTCCAAGAACTCGCGCATTGGGACCTGCCGCAACGCAAACCGGTTGCGATCACCGCCGAAGCCATCGAACTGCGCGCAAACCAACGCCTCGCCCTCGTGTATCACCTCGACGGCATGTTCTCGGCGGGTTCGGTCCGCTTTGACGGCCTGCGCATCGAACGCAAGTAGCGGCAGATAGCCACGCCGCGGCCTTGTGAGCCGGGCCGATGGCAGTCGGCCCGGCAGGTCGCCAGGAGACGCTTTGCGCGGGAAATCTTGACAATTCGGTGCCGACCTGTATCAATTATGGGATCGCTCCCAATTTGAATCATAGCAGGCGCGCCTCTCGTGCGCCACAATTTGGGACCGCTACCAAAATGAGGGACAGGCAAGGTCCCCGCACGCTGAGGACCAGCCAATGCCGACACTCGACGATATCGCTGCCGCCGCTGGGGTTTCCCGCAACGCCGCCAGCCGGGCTCTGTCTGGCAGAACCAAAGCAACGTGGCCGAGCGTCCGCGAGCGGGTCGATCACATCCGCCGGGTGGCGGCCGAACTCGGCTACCGCCCTCACGCCGCCGCACGAGCTCTGTCGGAACGTCGCTTCGCCTGCGCGGCCCTCATCATGGGCACTGAAAGTTCGCGCAGCACGCTCATCCACGGCCTCCTTGATGGCATCATTACCGAGCTCGACGCGAACCAGCACCGGCTGAGCGTAGCTCGCCTGAGCGACGACGCGCTGGTCGAACCAGCCACCCTGCCGCAAGTGCTCCGCGAATGCTCCGCCGACGGCCTGCTGGTCAATTACACCCACGCTGCGCCCAAGGGCATGCGCCAGGTGCTGGAGGCAGCCGGCATCCCGGCGGTCTGGATCAACGCCCAGCGCGAGGTCGACTGCGTCCACCCAGACGACCACGGCGGAGCCCACGCCGCCACCGCGGAGCTGCTACGCCTGGGCCATCGACGCATCGCCTACCTCGAATGGCACCAACACCCCGGCGAGCATTACAGCTTCGATGCCCGCCGTGGCGGCTACGAACACGCGATGCGCGAGGCCGGCCTGCCGCCACGCTCGCTGTACTTGCCCGCAGGCACAGCCGTCGAGGACAGCCTTCCCGTCGTGGATGAATGGCTCACCGGCCCCGAGCGACCAACCGCCGTCTTGGCCTACTGTTTCGCGGAGATCCTGTACCTCGGTGCCCGGCTGCGCGGCCTGTCGGTGCCCAAGGACCTCTCGATATCGACCTTCATGGAACGGCCCCTACTGCTCATCGATCGACAGCCCACCGCCACCCTGGTGCCCGGCTACGAGCTAGGTCGAGCGAGCGCCGCCATGCTGCTCGACAAGTTCGCTGCCCCGACGGTCGCCCTGGCGCCGCGGGTCATCCCGATGACCTACCACTCTGGCGACACCATCGCCCCGCCACCTGAGGCCTGAACGGCGCCCAGGCTTGACGCGTCAAGCCTGGGCGCACTCGAGCGATCTCTCTGCAGCAACCCGACAACGCCCGCTGCGCGCCACAGAAGAAGGAGCCCTGCCATGAACCGAACCCTGATCCCTATGCTGGTCCTCACGCTTGTGGTTGCCACCGGTGCGGGCTGTCCCGCTGTGGAGTACGGCTTTCCCGAAGACGCCAACATCATCGACGTCAAACGTGATTTCGGCGCCACAGGCGATGGGGTCAGCGACGATACCAAGGCGCTCAAGCAGGCGATCCAGACGGCACTGCGCGGAGACTACCGCAACCCGAAGATGATTTTCCTACCGGCTGGAAACTACCTTATTAGCGAGACCCTTAGCGCGCGGATCACCGATGGGCCCGAAGACGGGAGCCTGTGGTGCAACGGCTGGCGCTCGGGGCTGATTCTGATCGGACAGCACCGCGACCAAACGATCATCACCTTGCAGGACCGCTGCCCCGGCTTCGGCAATCCCGAGAAACCGCGCCCGATGCTGGTCAACGGCTCCACCGGCCACGGCAAGGGGCACGACCGTCGCGTCGGTGGTTGGGGCAACGAAGCCTTCCAAAATTACTTCATCAACTTCACGGTGGACACCGGCGCGGGCAACCCCGGTGCGGTCGGCATCGACTTCCTCGCCAGCAACCGCGGCGCGGTGGAAGAGGTCACCATTCGCAGCGGGGCCGCGGACGGCAGCGGCGTCTGCGGGCTGGATCAGACCCGGGCGTGGCCAGGACCGGGTCTGATCACGAACGTCGCCATCATCGGTTTCGATTACGGCATCAAACAGCAATCCTACGACTGCTCGATGACCTACGAACATATTACCCTTCTCGATCAGAAGCGGGCCGGCGTTGGGGGGTTCGGCCACCCGTTCATGAGCTTCCGGGACCTAACGGTCCGAGGCGCTGCGCCGGCCTTCGTCCTCACTCGGGCCGACAATGGCACTCTGGCGGTTCTCGACTCGCATTTCCAGCACACCGGCGACGCGCCCACCGCCGCCATCGTCGGCACCACCAACCTCCTCCTGAAAAATGTCCACGTCGACGGGCACCCGGTGGTGGTGCAGGCCACCGGCAACAAGGATGCGCCCGGGGCGACGCGACTCGCCATGGAGACAGGCACCGGCACCATTGCGCGCTACACCGCCAAACAACCAACCCGGCTCTTTCCCGGCCCCACGGACACGCCGGATCTCACGGTCAAAGACACCCCGGTTTTTCATCACACCGACTTCAGCAAGTGGGCCAAGCCACAAGATTATGCGATTGGCAGTACCAGCGCAGGCATTCAGGAAGCGATCGACTCCGGGGCCGAAATTGTGTACCTGCCCAACGGCAACTACACGATCGAAGACACCATCGTCTTGCGCGGTTCGCTGCGTAAGATCATCGGCTGCGAAGCCCAGGTACACGGACCAAAGACGGGCAGCCCCACGTTTCGCTTTGACGGAGTGGCCAGCGGCACCGTTCTGATCGAGCACATCGGCGGCAAGGGCTCGGTGCTGCACAACTGCGACCAGACCCTGGTCCTACGCAAGTGCCATCTCGCCTATCGCAACTCCGCGCGCGGAACCGGCGATGCCTTTCTCGAAGACGGCATGTTCGGCTTTCCCGATGGCCGCGGCGTGACCATCGATTATCCACAAAACCTGTGGGGCCGACAGGTCAACGCGGAATACAGCGGACCGGCCGAGTTCAGCAATCGCCACGGCACAGCCTGGATCCTCGGGCTCAAGACCGAGGGCGGCTCGCCGGCAATCGTCAACAGCGGTGGAATCACCGAATGTTACGGTCTTTATTCCATGACCGGCCATGACGTTCCTAACGCTTTCGTCATCAACAACGAGGGCTGGCTCGCGGTGGCGCTGCGCGACGGTGGTCAAAGAAGCTACAAGAACCGGGTCAAGGATACCTGGGGCGGAGAGACCCGAACCCTCGGTGGTTCGCGTGAGATCAACCTTTCCCTGTGTGGTCAACGCTTTGATCCGCAAGACCACGCCCCCGACGCGCCAACGGATCTGAAGGCGAACGCCGAGGCGCACAACGCGGTCCGTCTGTCTTGGACCGCCCCGACACCAGGCCCATTCCCGCTTGCCTATTATTTGATACTGCGCGACAGGAAGCCATGGAGCGGCGTCGAAGCCACAGCAACCGAGTTCGTTGACACCGAAGTAACCGAACAGACCCGCTATGCCTACAGCGTCTTGGCGGTCGATCTGCGCGGTGGTCGGTCGCCCGCCACGCGCCCCTTGTCTGTCACCACCCCGGCCGACACCCAAAACCCCAGCGTTAACGCGCTGTTCACCTGGGACAGCGACCCGAGCGTCCTGATACTCGACCTGAACGAGCCACTGACAGATGCGGCCACGGATCCTTCGCACTACACGCTTGAACCGGCGATCGCAGTCACGTCCGCGCGGCTCGGACCGGCCGGCAATCGGGTCATCCTGCAACTCGCCACCGCGCTTCCCGACGGCCAGCAGAGCGCCCTGATCTGTCGGGGTCTGCGTGACCGAAGCCTGGCCGGCAACGCGCTCGACGCTGCCGCCATGCCCTTCACCAGCTGGCGCAAGGGAGACGGGCTGAAGGCCGAGTTCTGGCCCCGGTTCAAGGCCTTCGATGGCGATCCTGAGCTGAGCCGGATCGACAGCCGCGTCGAGTTCTGGTGGGGCGGCGGCAGTCCCGGCAAGGGAATCGGGAACGACGACTTCACCTGCCGCTGGAGCGGAACGCTGCGTCCTAAACACGATGGCAAGCACCGGTTCCACCTGCGCGTGGCCGGGTTCAAGCGTCTGACCCTTGATGGCAAGGTCATCATCGACCGCTGGGACAACGCCGGCGGCGAAGAATCCACCAGCGCCGAGATCGAACTGCGCGCGGGCCAGCGCTACCCCGTCGTCATCGAGACCGCGCACGCAGATGGCGGTGCCGGCGTCCGCTTCTATTGGAACCAGCCGGGCGTCACCGCAGGCAAACAATTCAATATCGAGCGCGACGTGGTCACGCCCGAGTACCTGTTCCCGACGCCCTAGCAGGCTGTTGAAATACGGCCTGCGGGGGGTTGAAGGGGGGGTCGCCGACCCCCCTGAGTAAAGAGTCGCCTCAAAAAAACCCTTGGAAAATAGCTCCTGCAGGGAGCCCAAGGTTTTCTTGAGGCTAGCAGGCTGGTGAATTTCAACAGCCTGCTAGTGGCGACCATTCCAGCCCAGAGACATCCTCAGCCCAGGAGAAACCATGCTACACCGATACCTGCTTGTCGCGATCGTGATCGCAGCGGTCGCTTGCACCGACGCCGGCCGAGGAACACTCCTTGCCGCCGAGTCCGCTCCGCTACCGCCAGACAGCGACTATGTTCAGATCCAGAACGGACACCTCCACCGTAACGGTGAGCGCATCCGCTTTTGGGCCGGCATCAATGGCCAACCCTACTGGCGCGACAACTGCACCACCGAGGATATCGTCAATATGGTCGATCGCGTCGAGGCCTACGGCTTCAATATGATGCGCCTGTTCCACGTCCGAGATCCCCAGGCCGCATACGTCAAAGGCGACGGCAGCACAACCGATCGTCTCGATCGCACCATCGCCGAACTCAAGCAGCGCGGCATCAGCATCTGGGCCGGCCAGGCCGGCAGCGGCGGTCACGCCAGCGCCGAAGACGTGACGATTCTCGCTGACCCGGAAACCGCCGCAGCCTGGCAACAGGCGGTCGGCCCCAAGGGAGTCGGCCTCGACCACTTCGTGGCAAGCTTCTGGGATCCGCGCCTGGAGGCCATCGCCATCCGAAATACGACGCAGCGACTAAACCGGGTCAACCCGTATACCGGACTGCGCATTGCTGACGACCCGGTCTATGCGGTGTGGGAACTCACCAACGAGCAGTGGTGGATACAAAAGATGGTGGGCGGGGCCTGGATCAAACTGCCGTCTTTCTTTCGCGATTCGCTGCTCGCCAAGTGGCATGCATTCCTGATCGAGAAGTACGGCACCCAGGCGATGTTGCGCAAGGCGTGGACGGGGCTGTTGCCCGGCGAGGAGCTGACCCAAGGCGCGGTCCTGCTCGCGCCGATGCGCAATGCCGCTCGAACCGCTGCGCTCAACGACGCCAACCCGCACGCCGAGGCTAAGCTCGAGAGCGTCGCCACCGAGTACAGCCGCGAAGACTTCAACGCTCGCCGCGCCCGCGATGTCAACGAGTTCTTCACCAGCCTGTTGATCGGGCACAAGCAGCGCGTGGCCTCGGCCTTCAAGCAGAACGGCAAGTCAACCCAGCTCAGCCCACTGTTGTGGGATACCGGCATGGGCTTTAACGGCATCAATCAATACATGCACCAGAACGCCGATGCCTCGAGCTACTGCGCCTATGTAGGCGGCCTGACCCACGACGAGTCGGATAGCCGCTATCCCTGGGTCAGCGGCCTGGAGCAACCCCCGCGCCTGTGCCTCGACGTGCCCTGGCTCGAACATAATCGCATCGAGGGCAAACCCTTCTTCTGCTACGAAACCAACATCGGATCGCCCGCCAAGTACCGCAGCGAATATCCCTACCGCGTCCTGTTTCTGGCCTCGATCCAAGACTGGGACATCGTCACCTGGCATACCCTCAGTGGCGGCTACAACTGGCGGGCGGAAACCCCCCTGATAGACCGGCTCGAAGCACCAGGGCACGCTGCAGCACAATTCAATTATCTATACGACGAGGTCTTGCTCTCGGCCATGCGCAGCGCCGGCGCGATGTTCCGTGGGCTGTCCTTGAAGCCGGTCGAGAACCCCACCGTGTTCGTGTACGGGCGCAAAACTATTTTTGGACCTGAGAGTATGGACTATGCGGGCAGCTACGGCCGCAACGGTCGAGACATGCTGTCAACCACCTACCTGTACGGTAGCCGCGTACGCATCGACCTAAGCCGCGACGACGACGAGATCATCGGCCGCACCGTACCGCTGATGACCTGGGCCCACCCCAATCCGCTCCAGCCAACGCCGCAGATGACCTACGATTGGCGCAAAGGCTACCTCCGCATCGATTCGCCCGCAGCGGCGGCTTACACTGGATTTCTGGGCCAGTACGGCGCAGACGAGGTCCGCTTCGACAACGATGTGACCTTCAGCACAGTCAGCGTGGTCAATGATTCCGACAGTCCCTACCCGGTCACCCCGGAAGAAACCTACGTGTCGATCGGCCTGGCCAGCGAAGACGGGCGCGCATTGGCCGATTGCCGCCGCGCGATCCTGTCGGCGGTCAGCACCAGCGCCAACACCGGCCTCAGGGTCGGCCGCGATCCCGAAGCACCTGATCGCCCACGGCACGTCTGGGAGGGCTCCAAGGTCTTCGAGCGCGGAACGCTGCCAGTCCGGTTCTCACGGGTGGCCTGCACCGTCACCGCCCCTGCCCTCGCCGGCATGCACTACCGCATGCGCGACTGGCGCTGGCAGGTGATCGCCGAGGGCGAGATCGCCGCAGACGGCGTGCTGGTGATCGATGGCACACTGCCGGTGTTTGTCGTTGAGCTCGAGCGCACCGAGTGAGCCGACAGGTTGGTGATCAGCGCGGGGTATACGCCCATGCCTTGATCACCAGCTTGCCCTGGACCGGCTCATACCAGGCTTGCCCATCACGCACCCCAACCCGACCCCAAACGCTGCCAGCGACAAAGGGCACCTGGTAATCCCCAGCAACCGTCGGTCGCAGATGCATGGTCTGGGTCACCGCATCGTAGCGCGCGCCACCCCAGGCGGCGAGCAGGTCGTAGCTGGCCAGCGCCCGGCCGTACCAGTGGCCGCATTCCATCTCATCGAAGGGATTGCGGACCCGGCCATCGTGGCGCGACCGGGCGGCACTGACCAAGTCCACCGCCTCGGCCGCCGCGCCATGGCGCAGCAGGTGACCAGCGGTCTGATACTCCAAGCTGGTCCAGATCTCGGCGCAGTAGGGAAAGGGCAGACTCGGCGGGGTCTCGCGCCAGGTGCACAACACCAGCCCGCTATCCTGGCCAAAGGCATAGGCCGGGCGTTGCGGATTGGCGTGGGTCGACAGGTCGCGGCGGAAATTACTACGATACAGGTTCAGCAGGAATTGTTCGATCAGGCGCGAATCCAGACCTGTCTCCAAGCCGCCAGCGCAGGCCATCCACTCGCCCAAGAGGGCCGTTACCAGCAGGCCTGAGCCATATTGGTAGCGCGGTCCTTCGGCGGCGAGCAGGGCCTGGATTTCCGGCATCGGGCCATCAACCGCATACGACCCACGGTGCTCACCCAAGGACGAATCTAGCTCAACCCGCTGGATGAAGGCGTGCCCGTCCCAGAGTTCATCGTGCAGATAGGCCCGGCAGCGCGCGGCCACCGCAGTATAATCGACCTCCACCGCCAAGGCTGCGGCCATGTCAGCCGCCGCAACCAGAGCCGCCAGATAGCAACTCATCAACATCGCATTGGGACCATGAAATTCGATATCATAGGTATTGTGCTGGGCGCCCCGCAACACGCCGCGCCGATCGGGATCGAAGGTAGCAATGATATACTCCAAGCTTGAGCGCAGCGCCGGCCACAGCGCACCTAGCCAATCGGTATCGCCGCCAATGCGCCACTCGCGCCAGGCCTTGATCAGCCCACCAAGTTGACCATCAACCGCGGTCCACCAGCGCTCGGAAACCTGATCGATCGGCAACGGCACGCGGAAGCGCTGTCCACCATCCGGCCGCTGGGCCGGACCATGCTCGGTCTCCCGTAGACCACGCTCCAGATCCGGAAACAGATGGGCAGTGGCCTGCGCCCAGTTCCAGACGTGGGTACAGCTGCCAGCGCAACAGCCCTCGGTATCGTGACACCCTTCCCACATCCACAGCCGGCCATCATGCTGCCGCAACACCGTGGTCGAACGCAGAATGCCGAGGTTCGCCGTCAGGGCTTCCCGCAGAACCGGGGGCAGGTCACCGCTAGCGAGCAATTCACCAAAGGTCAGGCTGCGCTGACGCAGCTCGGCGAAGCCCGTCGCCAGCCAGGCATCCACCGCGTCGACGTCTCGATGCAGCACTGCATAGCGTGGCACGTAGGTGGGAACGGGCGCACACCCGCAAGCGCCTTCGCAGGCCTCGCGCTGCACGCTCAGGGCGCTGTGCGGCATATACCAGCTCAACCGCACACACAGCGTACTACGCGCTCCAGGCGCGAGATGGACCGCCGCCGTCACACTGGCCCCATCGCCGCAGCGCTGATCATCGTCATGGCATGCCTGGACGTGCTGTCCCTTGGCAATGCCCTGCCACAAACGCGTCACGGCGTCAAACCACGCACCGCGAAACCAAGCGGCATCCACCTGCACATCTTCAGCATCGCAAGCCACCCGCAGCGCGCCCTGCTCGGAGGGGCTGTCGACCGGGTCTTGGATCAGCACGAAGCCATCGGGCCGGGTCTCAATCCGCCGACCCCGGCCACCATCAACCACAGCGATGTGGTGTTCGCTGTGGAAACCAAACACCAGGTCCAGCGGCTGCGCGCCAGTATTACAGAAGGTGTACTCAAGCGCGATCACCGGCCGCGATGACGCATCGGCGTCACCAGGGATGAACGGACTCCAAGCCTGCAAGGTTACCGCAAGCGGCAGCGATGGATCGCTGAGCGCCACCTCCGCAGCGGGGAAGCGATCGGTAAACTGCGCCGTGTCGAAGCGTGGGAATCCATAGCTCGTCCCCCGCCCGCCGCCGCCAGAATCGCGCCAGCGCTCACCCCACGCAAACGAGGGCCGCCACTGCGGCACCGGTCCCTCAAGGACCCGCGCGCCATGACCGGCCACCGCCACACTGGCAAACATCAGCGGATTGTGGAACACCGCCGGGTGATGCCGCAGGGCCACTGCCTCCAGCTCACCAACCCCGTTTAAACACATGCCGCCGGTTCCAATGCCGCCGAGCGGATAGGCAATCCGGTCGAGATTGCTGCCGGTATAATCTGCACCTGGTTCATGACTCATGTCGTTCTCCTATAGAGGCGGTCATCATACGCATATGATCCCAACAATTCCATGGCTCTATCCGATCAGATTTATACTTTTACGCCATGGCGCTATTCCATGGCTTCACCACCATCCCCACATTCGAGCGCTGGGCCTGCCAACTTCGGATCGATTGCCCCCACGCGGTGGTCGGCCATTGGCAGCACAGCTGGAGCGGATCCAACCGATTGCCTCGCAATCGCCTGTTTTTGGTTGATGGCCCCCAGCAGGCTGGCTCCATCGCCTGGGGCACGCAGCACATCGCGCTGCAGGCCGGCCACCGCTATGTGATGCCGGCCCATGCCGATTTACGTTTCCACTTCGCCCAAGGCCTGCGCATGGTCGCCTTCCACTTCGACTGCGAACTCATCCCCGGCCTTGATTGCTTTGCCAGCTGCAACCAGATCCTCGCTTCACCCTTTCCGCGCGCACGCACCAAGCGCTTGGCTCGATGCCTGCAGGCGCTCGACACGCCCGCTGCCCTCGTTGCCGCCCACGGCGAATTCACCGCCGCCATCAGCGACTGCGTGCCGATGAGCTGGCAAGAGCTCCGCCGCCACAACCTGCTTGATGGGCAATACGGACACCTGCTTGCGATGATCGACCACGCGGGCGCGGCCACGCGCATCGCCGATCTCGCCAGCACACTCCACCTCACAGCCGATCAACTGTCCAAGCGCTTCAAACGCGACTGCGGCGTGGCCCTCAAAACTTTTATCGACCGCCGCATCACGCGACGCGCTGCTGATCTCCTACGCGACACCGAGCTCAGCATTGGCGCCATCGCCACAGAACTCGGCTTCACCAACGAATTCTACGCCAGTCGCTTCCTCCATCGGCACCTCGGCATGCCGCCAAGCGTCTGGCGGCGCCTGCCGCTTGCCGAGCGCTTGTAAGCTGCTTCGACCGCTTTGACGCCAAGACGCCAGGAGGAGTGGGGTTGTGGAGCGAGATCTGTGGCGAGTCGTAATAAGCGACGCTGCGCCCGCCCCCTGAGAGTGTCGCTGCCCTCAGCGACACACACCCGACGCAACGATCCCCGCATACCAATCCACCCCATCACGCGCTTATGCCTCCGCCAAACCCACTCCCCCTGGCGTCCTGGCGCCCTGGCGTAAAAACCGGTCCACCCAACCTAACCACCTGACGTAAGGCCTGCCCGCCATCCAACGACCCACTTATGAGTCGCCAAGACTTAACACAATTTCAGTTCCATGCGCCTCGACCTGCGTCGTCGTCGTTTACGCCAGCGCTGGATCACCGATCCGCTCCTGCGGCTACGCGGGCGCACCGTACCCACTCGTGCCGAACGCCACGCTGCGCGCGAGCGCGTTGCCAGGGGCTGTGCCGGCAGCGATGATGGCCGCCAGCAGCGCGACCATTGCCTGGCGCGCGGCTACTGCTGCCGTTGCGGCTGTCAGCAATGTCCTTGGAATTGGGATGTCACAACGCGGCGTTTTCGCTGAGCCAGCACCAACGGCTGCTCCAGGATCGAACCTTACCGCAATTCGGTCGGCGCGCTCACAAAGCAAGTGTAGCCATCGCGCTTACCCTTACGCACGCCTTGCCACGGCGGGTCGGCGAAAGCATTCACGCCTGCCGTAGCGTCGGTGCGCCACAACTGGGTGCCGCCCTCATCAACGCCAGCCACGCCGGTGATGCGCGCCCACAATAAATCGAGCTGGCCGGTCCCAAGTGAGGTCCAATCAGCACTCGGATCAAGCGAGATCGCGCTGTCGCGCTTCGGCCCCAGAGCGCCGGCGGCCAGGTAGATAGACCGCGTGTAGCCATAGGCTTTCTGATTCGTGCGGATGTACAAGTCGTCTCGAATCATATCCCGAGTCTTATTGCCGCCACCGCCGCCATACTTGACCGTCTCCTTGATGACCGTTGCCGTATTCCTACGCGGGAAGTAGCTCGCTAATCCAATCACGATCGGATTGCCATAGGCATCGTTCCAGGGCCGCTCAGGATTTCGGTCATTGGTATAGGCCTCGATGGCCTCATTCACTCCTGTCGTAGCCGGGTCATCCATCGGCAGGATGCCACCCGCCAATTGAAGCAGCTCTAAGGTGAAGGCCGCGGTAAGATCTGCCAAAGCATGATCGTCTGGCGCCATGGTCACACTTGCAGCCGGCAAGCGGCCTTCGCTTGGGTCAGCAGGAGGATACACCGCCGCCGGCTTGCCCCACGGATGCACAAACTCCCACGATGCCATGGGGGCTTCCACCCAGGTGCCCGAGACCTTGTCCAGGTAACCAGTGCTTTTATTTGGACGCAGTTCACCGATATGACGAATCCGCCGCGGCGCCGTGAGACTGCCAAGGCTGGACTGCAACTTTAATGCGGCCGACGATTCATTGGCGCCAATCGACTGCGCAGAGCGCAACACTTCCTGAACACGCTGCGACGTGGCCTGCTCACGCATGGTCTTGCGAACCATGTTTGCCGACCCAAGAATCAAGGCCGCGAGAACCATGATGATCGCAATCACCACCAATAATTCGATGAGGGTAAAAGCACGGCGCATTACCACTCACCATCTGCCGGCGGACCACGCAGGCGCTGAATAAAGCTGAGAGTGCCGCCCTGATTGACCGTGGTTGGCCAGGGCATCGGCATGGTTCCGGGTGTCCATGCACCATAGGCCGGGCGCCACGCGAAGTATTCATCCATCATCTCTGGCGAGCTACCATAGCGGCCATTGGTCCAGGCCTGTTCGGCATACCGCAGGTCAACGCCGCCAATAGCCGGGCTCCACGCCATTCGATACCACAACCGCAACTCTGTGGCCAGGGCCACCTCAAATAAATCTTGGCTACCGCCAAACAGAGACGCCTGCCCGAGCGCCACCACTTCAGGCCAGTCGCGGTAACCGCGCGTGCCACCGGCACCCACTGTCACGGTAAAGCTTACAGGGCCGTCTCGGAAGATGCGGAACCAACTCATCCCCATCGAACCGACCTCTGGACGCATATCGCCAGCAACGATATCACTCCACGTTGTCGCCGCTGGTTCCGGATCGCGATTTCGCAACACTGGAACGCCATACAAAGGGTCGGTCGCGTCTGAGCTTATTGCATTGGGAGCCACGTTTTGGCTAATCGCGTGAGGCGGTCGCACATGACGATACATCGGCGCAATAACCACCCCGCCCACTGCCGGCCACACGGGTCGTAAGCCCACGCCGTCGCTCTCCCTAGCGCTGAGGCTGTAGAGCAGGTCGTAATCACCATCGTTATCGTAGTCCTGCGTCTTCGGCCCAAGCTGGCCATCACGCACATCAACCCAGCCATACGCCAATTCGTGCTGACTCGTGGCCGGATCATTCCAACCGATTCGCGACGTTTCGCAAATGTAACTGCCAGCCGCGGCGAGCATCACTCGGACCTGGGCCTTCGCGATCGACTCGTTGGTTTTAGCGCCCGCGTGCCGCGACCGCACCACGAAGGTAATAGCCAAAGTTGCCGTCAAGGTCATGACGCCAAGCACGATGATGAGCAGAAAGCCGCGGCGGGAAGCGTTGCCAGTCATGGTGCTGAATCCAAGGTGCGCTGAGCGGCGATGATATCGTTTACCTTTCCTGCGCCGAGACCCAAACGCGCACCGAGGCGCGCAGGGTCGGCAGTCACGAAAGCTGACCATCCGCCGTCCGGATGCCGTTGCTGACGAGCCCCGCGAAAAGTAGTGCCAAGCGCGTTAAATGCGACTTCACCATACTCGCCGGTTGCCCGGTCAATCACCCGCAAGCGCATATTGTCAACGAAATGTCCGTCAATAAGAGCACGGAACACAACAACTTGAGCATCAGACCACCCATCGGGAAGATGCATCCCCATAGGGACAATCTGCGACCCCCGATTCAGCAAGCGATCCATCTCAAAGCCATGGCCGCGAAGATTGGCATGCTGCGAACGATAATGCGAGGCGATGTACCAACGCCCCTGGTCGCGGTCGCGCTCAAACACGCCGCGTAGGTCTTGGTTGGTACTAAAACCACCCATATCGCCGCTATCTCGGTACCCCAGAAAATCTTTGCCGCTATAGCGAGAAATCGGACTCAGAGACAAGGCACCCTCAAAGCTCGCGCCATGGCGCGTAGTGCCCGACACCGCCTCCATGTACCCGCCTGGGCTCGTTACCAGATCACCGAGGCGCAGGCCGTCAGTAGAATGGTCATTAGGAGTCGGTGCGCCTGAATTTGGCTTCACATAGGGCCCCCAGAGCCGGCCGTTCATGACCCCATCCAAACGCACCGCGGAACTGTCATCATACCTGGAATCATCGGCCGAACGTGCTGCCAGCACCGTGTCGCCGTAGACCTGTAAAATCGTATTTGGAGCGAGGTAGTCTAACATGCCGTAGGAACCGATCGCATCATGCAGGAATACAATCTGATTCGGCATCCAGGTTGCCGTCTGCACCTTGGTCATATTGCTATTGGCAATGGTCCCGTATGGGCCCGTGGTCCATGGCCCCGTGCTGTCACCGTTATCCCAGGCTCGTTGAATCGAGAGATGATCAGCGCCCAAGCCGACATCCAACTCCTTGGCGCGGTTGGCCACCATCTCATAATGCCCCCACGGTTTCCAACTGACGCGATATTCGGTCAGATTGCCGCGATACCAATTCCTCGGGTCATTGGCCTGGTACGGACGACCAATCCAACCTCGATCACGATCGAGTTCATTGACTCGCTCACGATTGGCAAGACCACGTGCCGTTACCCCAGAACCAGAACTTCCCGCAGGTTCAAGATCGAATTCATTTAAACTCAGTTGCCACGACGCCCACCCGCTCGCATCATCGTTGTAGCCGGCGCGCAGGCGCTCAAACGGTGCAAACGGCAAACCCAACTCAACGTCGGTTCCGTAACCAACGGTGCGCGGCGGACGAATGTCACGCATCTCCTGTGTGTCGTCGCTATACCAATGGTCGGTCGACCAGGTGGGGCCATCTAAAGTGCGATCACGCGGGTCGTCATAGCTGTACCAGAAATCAGCCTCATCAAGCGCGGCATCAAAGGCGATACGGAAGGCTTCATTATGCCGCTCCATCTGACCAACCACCTGCACGGTGTTGGTTGCCACTGCAAATGCAGTGTACAGACCCAGCAGCACAACCGCGCCAATCACAGTTGCCAGCAACAGCTCCACTAAGGAAAAGCCTCGCCTGCTCATTTGAAGCAAATCTCCAAACGCGGGTCATAGAGATTGAAACGCGCCACCTCAACAGCGTGCAAGCGCACCGAGGGCGGCAGGGTACCACGATCAAGAACGTGATTCGCGTTGCGGTCGGCGCCATAGAGGCCCATGAAGACTTCACGTGGCTCAAAGGTGAAACTGCCAGAATCATTCGTAGCCGATGTATAGCCCTGGTCTGCCCGGCGATAGATCGCTCCGATATCATAGGCATACACGTCATCGGTATGGCCTTCATCGAAGGTCACATCAGGGCCCACGCTACTCCAATGCACATTGTCACCGGTTGCAGCGCCACTGACATCACGAATAAACAGATAGGGCTTCTCCGGATTCCGGAACAGCGGTTGATAGCGATCATACCAGCATACGCCGTTGGTTCGCCCCATATCACCAGAATCGTTATTGCCGCCCATAACCCCGCGGGTGAAGTTCAACTGCAAGCGAGACGGACGCACGCGGTCTATATACTTATATGGGCTCACGTTATATTTACTGGCGTCAACCGGGGCACTCGGCGCCAATTCCACATCTTCATAGCTCTGCCAGTCAACCGTCCAGAACACCAACTGGCGACAGCGTTCACTGGGGGCAAAACGGTCGGCCAAGGTAAAGTGCTGCGCGTTGCCGCTAATCGTGGTCATATCAACAGTCTCCCCATAGGCATTGTTGCCCGGGCGCGTCACTGGAGGCGCAGTAACCACGCGCCATTGCTGGGCTGAAACCGCCGAGATGTTGGGGTCTCCACTCGTACCAGGGATGGCCGTTGTACTCAGCAGGCTGCCAGACGGGTCCACATCATATTGAATCAGCGGGAAATCAGTACTGAGCGCGCGGTTGAGCGGGCGCGGAATCGTCCAATCGCCCTCCGCATGCGTGGCGTGATGGGTTACCATTTCCAACAAGCGCTCGTGCCAAGCCATCAACATGTCGTGCGTGACCACGAAATCGGTGCCGGTTCCGGGCGCCGCCAAAGCCACGCCACCCGGATGGAAACCGGGATGCTGCACGGCTATTTCGTCAAACACATCTTGCAAGCTGGGACGACCCGCCAAAGCCGTCAACTGCGTGCATTTGGTCAGATCGCCCGGAATTTCAATGCCTGCCCCCAGCGACTCACCGGTCGGGTCGTTGAGCGGATACCAACGCGTCAAGGTCATCCCGGCGTGGGTCAATGCGTTGACTGCGCGAATCTGCGCCGGACTCGTAGCAAGGGCGATGGCCTCGTCGTGATCAGCAGTCGCAGACAGCAACTTGGGATCCACCCCACGCCTCACGGCATACCACAGGGCAAGCGCAACGTACATCTTGGCTCGGGTACGAACGGCCTCGAGTTCGGTTACCGAAAAGGCCTTATCGGGCGTGGGCTGAGAACTGCCACTATACGCATTTAAGGTATTTGCGTCGTACAGGGCCTCCATCCCGTCCCGGTACGGCAGAAACCCCGAAGGGTCATCACCGTCAAATGGGTCCAGGTTGGTAGACCACACCACCGCGTTGAGGGCGTCGGCCGGATCCGCAACGTTACCCGAGTCCAAAGTCACCAGCGACCAACTCTCACCCCAACGATCATGGTCACCATAGAGGCTCGCACGATACAGGGAGCGCTGCAGCAGCATCGGCGGGTGTGGATACACCGCATAATACGGCCAGCTCTTAAACCATGGCCGGCCAATGGCATTGGTCTGCGCAGCGCCCACCACCCCAAAAACCAGCTTCTGGGCGTCTGGCGGCATTTGCAGGGCCTGGGTACCCTCGGTCTTTATTCCGAGATTCGGCATCGGGTGACGGTAATAGATCTCGCCGCCAGCGGAAAGGATCGCGGCAATTTCGTCATTGTCGCTCGATAGACGCTCAGCGATGACGCGCGGAACCGGAGCAATACTATTGCGTAGCGTTGCCGTTCGCTGCTCAATGTCCGGGCGGAACGTCGCGTAGCCGGTTGGAGAGCCCCAGGGGTCAGCAACGCCCGACTCTGGAACGATCGTAGGGAAACGATTGCGGCTGGTATTGCGCGGCAACCCGGCATAGCTCGCAAACGCCACCGGGCGATTGACAAAGCTCTCCATGATATCAATTGCAGCCGTGGAGGCATACAGCCCGAAGCGTGCCTGCTCTTGCGACTTAATCGCCTGCGGCAAGAGCATCAGCAGGGCCAGAATGCCAAGCGCAGCCACACCGATGGAGATCGCCACCTCAAATAAGGTGAACCCTTTGCGTGACAGCACTCAGCCGCCCTCGCTGACCAATAGAGTTCCGGTGGTATCAAGGGCGACGTCACGATGATTACGGCCGTCTGCCGCTGCAACGCGAAGCAAGGTGCACACGGGGCTCGCCGGTGTATTTAAGGTAGTAATCCAGCTACGCGACTGGGCATCACGCCCAACGCTCACCGGCACCTCGACACCAGGCGCAGCAATCGGTTGACCCGAGCCATAAGCAAAGAACCAAGTAAGTTCTTTATCCAGAGCCGTCGGCATGCCCAGACCTTCACTATATTGGATCTGAATATCGCGCGGCAAAATCGCCTCGCTGGGCTTCTCTTCGCCCAGCACCACGTCGGCAGAGGTGCCACCACTCAATAAGGCCACTCGATAGCGCCCATCGCCCGTTGGCGCAATGCTGATGCCATAATGGGGACGAGCGGCAGTTGGGTCGTTGGGGTCTGGCGCTGGCAAAGCCTGGCCGCGCGCGCGCGCCTGGGCCTCAAGAATCAACTCGCTGAGATCATCAGTGGCACGATTCAGACTAGCCTTACTCATGGCCTGTACCGCAGGCGGCACCGCAAGGGTGGTCATCAAGCCGACAATCGCGAGCACGATCACCAACTCAACGGCCGTCATGCCCGCGCGCATGGATGCTCTCGCAACGACTTCCATAAGTGATCCTTCCCGTCGACTTGCCTACCCAGGCATGGTAACGCCTCAGGCCTAAGATGCAAACCACGTACATGTTGCCTGGTACACCCCTCTGACGCCTCCATCCTCCCTGACCGGACACGTTATCCAAACCGCTTTTTGATGTTAAGTAACCGGTTTGAAACGTTCTATCTGACATGGCAATCTTGGTGTCCGGATCAACGCACCGCACCGTCGCACCCTCAAGCCAGCCATATCCACGACACAAACCTAGTGCTGTGTCCCGTAAATAACTCATAGATTACCCTGCTCCGCCTGCAGGTGGCAGCAAAAGCGGGCAATTGACTCTAGGATTTCATCCGCAGTTTTCATCCAAACAAATGGCTT
>JAQIBG010000024.1 GCA_027859175.1 Planctomycetota bacterium
GTCTACTCCCACCTCACCTACGACATCGTGCCCGGCCAGGAGCAGGTGGTGCACCAGCCCGACATCCTCATCTTCGAGGGCCTGAACGTGCTGCAGCGGCCCCAGCTGGCGACTCGGCCCATGACCAAGCCAAGGACGCGCAGGAGCGCGCGCTCACAGCACATGCGGCACTGGCCGAGCAACTGGCCACCGCGCCGGTGGCCGAGCAGGCCGGGGTAGCAGCCGGCCTGCACCAACGGCTGCGCTCGGCCGAGGCCGGTTTGGCTGCGAATCCCAGCGAAACTGCGCGTGCGCAACTCGATGCTATTCGAGACCAGGTGGCGGCGCTCCCGACTGCCAGCGATGACCAGGCTGGTCAACGGCGGCGATTAGTCAGCGAGTCCTTGCAGTTGGCTGACGCGATAGAGTCGCAGCTTGCCCAGCCGGTGGCAGAGGCTCAGCGTGCGGCCCTCAATGCTGGTACGGCGCCACCGCCCGAGGCAGCGGCGCTCGGACGCGAGCTGGCGTCCTTAGCGGCCGATCAGCGGGCCTTAGGACAACGCCTCGATCGCGCCCTTGGCCACCACGACAGCGTGCGTGGCGAGTTGGCCGCCGCCCTGGCCGAGGCCGAAGCCTTGCGGACTGGCGCCGCGATGGCGTCTTCGCCAGCGCAGGCTGCAGCAGAGGCGCAGCAGGCGCAGGCAGGACAAGCATGGAGTGAAGGCTCCAATGAGGCCGCTACAGCTCAGCAGGCCGCTACGGCCGCGCAACAGGCTGCCCTGGGGCAGAACCCAGCTGCCTTGCCGGCCGAGGAACAACGTCGCGCGGTTGATAATCTACGCACGGCGGCGGCGGCTATGAAGGCCGCGGCGCCGAGCCCGGCCACGGCGGCCGCGGCGGCTGCGAGTCGCGCTGAGTTGGCTCGTGCTACGGCCCATCAGGCAGCTGCGGCCGAGCACGCAGTTGGCAGCATGCGGGCTTTGGGCGATGACCTCGCCAGTATGAGCGGCGCAGCTAGCCCAGACAGCGCTGCGGCGAGGCGTGCGCTGGCCGCCTTGGCGGCAGGGTCGCAATCGGATGCGGTGTCAGAGTTGACCGCGGCAGCGCAGGAGGCGCAACTCGCCGCGTCGGCCGCCGGTGCCCAGGAATCATCTGCTGCGGGTAGCGCCCAGGCTCAAGCGGAAGCCGGCGGCCAGGGCGAAGCGGGCACGTCGTCGGGGAATCCGCCGGGGGCGCAGGGCAGCGGCGACACAGGCAGTACCGAAGGGGGCAGCCCGGGCGATCTCACTGGCTTTGATGAGTACGTGCAGGGCACCGATCAGGCTGCCTGGGCGCGCCTACCCGACCGCGTGCGTCAGGCGATTCGCCGGGGTGACTGGGAACGCTTTGGCGAAGAACACCAGTCCGCGATTCGGGCCTACTTCAGGCTGCTGTCTCAGGAGGAGGAATGACCATGCGCATTATCGTGCGAGTATTGTTGATGCTTGCGGTGTGCATGGTCTTGCCCGCAGCAGGTGACGACGAAGCCGTGTTGGCAGCCTTGGCCGCCGATCAGCCGCGCGATCGCGCCATCACCCGTGGGTTGGCCTACATCCGCTCGCAGCAAGACGAGCGCGGTGCGGTGGGTGATAAGCACACAACTGCTTTGACCGCGATGGCGATTATGGCGCATCTTGCGGCCGGCCATCCGGTGTACGACGCCGAGCACGGCGCGTGGATGCAGCGCAGTTTGTCGTTCGTGCTCGATCGTCAGCGCGAATCTGGCTACTTTGGCGAGAAAGACGGGAGCCGCATGTATGGGCACGGCATAGTGACCCTAATGCTGGCTGAGTCGCTTGGAATGATTGGCGATCGCGTTCTGGAAGAGCGCGTGCGCTCGGCCTTGACCCGCGCGGTGGCGGTCACGGTCAATGCCGCCCAAGTCAAGAAGAGTGACCAGCATCGCGGCGGCTGGCGTTACCATCCTGGTGACAATAATTCAGACCTGTCGCTGTCCGGCTGGCAATTGATGAGCCTGCACGCGGCTCAGCAGGTGGGCATTGCTGTGCCGGAAGAGGTGATCGCAAACGCGGTTGACTACGCCAAGCGACTGACAACCGATGACGGCAAGGTTGGGTACCAGAAACGTGGCGAGGACAAGTCTGCCTTGCGCGGCCTTGGTGCTTTGTGTTTTGTGGTGGGCGGCGAGTCCGATGACGATCGAGTCGATCGTATTGTCACCCGTATCAGTAAAGATCCGATTCGCTGGAAGGGGCCGTGGTTCTTCTATCGCGTGTATTACGATGCAGTCGGGATGAGTCGGGCTCGACCCGAAGTGTGGGCCATGTATCGACCACAACTTGAAGCGGCGGTATTGGGCAATCAGCATGCCGATGGGTATTGGGCGGCGCCGCCGAATGATAACGAGAGCAAGCATGGGCGCATTTATAGCACCAGTATGGTGGTGTTGGCCCTGGCGGTAGAGCGCTATGTGCTCCCGGCTTATCAGCGCTAGGCCCTGATCGGCTGTGAGCGACCCGCTTAGACGTCAGGCCTCTTGCTTGCACTGGAGTTGAGTTAGGGGCTTGCTAGCGTGGTCCACAATGGCTGCAGCCGGGCTCACTCAGGACAAGCGCATTCGGTGCACAGGCTGCAACGCCAAGCTGCGTTTGCCGGCCGGAACCGATCCGAGCATGTTGCGGTGCCCGCGGTGTGGGACGCCTGTTCAAGAGTTGATCGGTGCCAAGGGCACCACGTCGATGGAAGACGGGCGCAAGGTTATCGCCGGCTATCGTCTGACGCGAAAGATCGCGCGCGGCGGCATGGGTGTGGTGTATGAATGCAAGGGCCCCAAGGACGACGGCCCCTACGCGATCAAGGTGATGAGCGATGCTGCGCGTGACAATCCTGAATGCGTGATCCGCTTTAAGCGCGAAGGCCGCATTGGGATGCTGATCGATCACCCCGCGGTGGTCTCGACATTTGTTTGCGACGAGGCCGACGGGCAACTGCCGTACATGGTGATGGAGTTGATCGACGGCGTTGACATGTCGCGTTTGGTCAAGGCTGAGGGGGCCATGCCCTGGCGCCGCGCCGTTGACTATGCGATTCAGGTGGCTGGTGCGTTAGCGGTGATGGGTGAACTCGGCGTGGTTCATCGTGACATCAAACCACAAAACATTTTGATCGCGAAAAACGATCGGGCTAAACTCGCTGATTTCGGCCTGGCTAAGCATATAGGTGATGATGACGGGGTGGTTGAAGAGGATGGCGTGCTGACGGTTACTGGCACCCAGATGGGTACGCCAGCTTACATGCCGCCCGAGCAGATTGATGATTCGGTGCGCGTGAGCCCTGCAGCCGATGTCTATTCCCTGGCGGCCACTTTATACCATCTCGTGACCGGGCAGCGCCCGTTCCCCGGCAAGGGTGCGGTTAAGGTGATGGAGAAGGTGCTCTACGACGAGCCACAGCGGCCCAAAACCATTGTCAAAGATGTGCCGCCGGCGCTTGACGAGTTGATCATGTGGTGTCTCGAAAAGAATGCCCGGTTACGGCCGCCCAATGGCGTGGCGATGGAAGGCTTATTGCGCTTGGTGCGGCAGCGCCCTGAGGATGTTCAGGCGGTGCGCGATGCGCGCGGCACGCTGGCGCGGCGAGGTAGTAGCCGCTTGCTGTTGGCGCTGGTGTTAGTGCTCGTACCGCTAATTGCAGTTGGCCTGTTTATGTTGCTGCTGTGATAGCGCCGCGAGCGCTTGGTTAGCGGATTGAGGCGTGGTGGCGTTCAGTCTTCAGTGACATTGAGCGAATGCTGGAGCGACGAAACCCACACCGATTCGTTGTCGTCCATCTCGGCGAACTGCGAGCTGCCCCGTACGCCATGCTCATAGCATTTGATCAGCAGTTGGACGGCATCTTCAAATTCAGGCAGAAGTTTGGTTTGCAGGCGTGACGCCGTTCCATCTTCAGCTGCTTTGGCAAGTTCGGTGCGCATCCGCTCGACATGGGCAATAACGTTGATCATGACCTGTCTTTCTCGAGCAGGTGCAGCAGACGAACCGCTTCGGTGACGCCCCACGCTTGGGCATCGCAGCCACGTTGCGCGTGCGGTGCGTCGCCATCGATAATTTCAGGGATCTGCCCGCGGCAGCCTTCGCTCAGGAGACGATCCATGCTGCCAAGGTAGCTGCGTGCGGCCTTGCGCGCGCTGTCGCTATCCCAGGCCTTGGCGAGGGCCTCGCAGAATACCGGGAATGGCCACGTCCACGCGGTGCCATTGTGGTAGGCAGGCTTGCGGCTGGTGTCTTCGTCACCGTGGTAGAAACCGCGGTAGGGGAAGTTGGGGTCAACCAGGTTTTCGCCGGCATCGTTGCGGATATGCAGGGGCGGGAACACCGGCAGGGGCGCCAAACTGCGCAGCGCGCCAGGCACCGCCAGGTAGCGCGCAGCGGCGCTCACACAGCGTTGGGCGCGCGGCCCGGTATCGAGATCGAGGGCGATGACATGCAGGCAGTTAGAGCGCAGCGAGGTGTCGACCACCGCTTGAGCGGCGCTGACACCCGGCTTGGCATGCAGGCAGTCTGACCACCAGCCCTCAGACTCGAGCCAGAAGCGCGCATGGATGGCATCTGCCACTTGATCGGCCAGGGCTTGCCAGGGTTTGGCGCCTGGCGCTGGCTCGGCGTCGATTTGAGCGAGCTGGCGCAGCAGTCGCCACCACAGCACCTGGATTTCAATCGGATAGCCAACGCGCGGCGTGCCGGCGGGATGATTGGTGTCCATCCAGGTGAAATGGCTGGGGCTCCAGACGAGGCCGCTGTCGGCATCAACGCAGACCCCGGTGCTGCAACCGGCGAGGTGGCCCAGGGCAATCGAGCGCAGCACCTCGGCATAGCTACGGCCGCCGGGGGTGACGGCTTGCTGGTAGAATTCGAGACCGGTGTTGGCGGCGAATTCTTCTGCCACCACGCCGTACCAGAGCGCCGCGTCGCTAGTTTCGCGATTGGATGCGTCGGCACCGTGGATGCAGTTGGGCAGGGTGCCGCCCTGTTCGAAGGCACCGAACACGGCGAGAATCCCGCGCACCTCTTCCGCCTTGCCGGCAGACAGCAGGCCGCGGGCACAGATCAAGGTGTCGCGGCCCCAATCGAGGAACCACGGGTAGCCTGCAATCACCGTACTGCCGTCTTCACGCCGGACGACATAGGCATCGAGGCCGCGGTGTAGGCGCGCACTGAAGCCGGTGGCGGCCGTGTTGCGGGCCAGGGCGGCGTCGCGTTGCTGGCTGCTCGACTCATCGCTCTCGGCATTGAGCACCAGTTCAACGGTCTCGCCGAGCACGAGGCCGGTTTCAAACCAACCGGGCGAGTAGGCGTCGCCCTGGGCGTGCTGGCCGCGTTCGCCTTCCAGCGGGTGGCCGATGCCGTGGCACCACTCGCCTTCGCGGTGGAAGGTGGCGCCGCTCATCTGAACCAGCACCTGGCGGTCGTGGGCTGGCACAAAGCGGAACCCGCTGCCATCGTCGAGCGGCCGCAGGTGCTCGAGGAAATGTGCGTCGGCGGCCGGGCTGTGAATGGTTTCGGCGTGGAAGCTGCGGTCTTCGAGGTCAACACGAGCTACTAGGCGCACCGGGTCAACCCCGTCGCCACCGTCGCGCCGAATCCGGAATACGGTTTCGTTGCGGTCGTTGAGCATGTTGGCGCTCACCGTCATCGCGACCATACGGCCACCACCAGCAGGTACCCGGAGGCGCCATACGGCTGGTGGGCCGGGCTCGAGGTTCTCAACCGTGCTGGCATCGATTGGGGCGCTGAAGTGATCGCTGATCAGCCAGAGGCGTAGGCGCTTGGCCAGCACGTGACGATCAACCGGCCACAGCTCGTGCAGGTTGGCGCCAAGGATGCAGTCGTACTTCGAGCGCACGGAAACGAGATCGGTGCCGATGCGGGCCATGCCGCCGCGGCCGTTGGTGAGCAGCACCGTTCCCGCGCCGTGGCCGGCGCAGGCGTCACGGCCGGCGATATCAAGAAAGCGCAGCGCGGCATGGGTTTCGGTGCGATCGGGCACCATCGGTTTGAGCGCGAGCTTGGCATCGCCGGCCAGGGCATCGGGCGCAATCCACGCCACGTAGCCGTTGTCAACTCGCGTCGAGCGACCGTGCAGGGTGCGGTTGCCGGTCACGCGGAAGCGGAATGGCTCGCGGTCGTGCAGCAGCAACCAGTGATCGTGCGGCACTGGTGTGATGCGTCGAGCGTCGCTGGTGGCCCATTTGATGACGGTGGGGTAACTGGCTGCGTCTACCGCATCGAGTGCGGCGATGAGATCGCTGGCGGCGGCTTCAGGTTTAATATGACTGATGCGCATCAAGAAGCCAAACGGATCGGTACCGTAGCGCACGGCTAATTCTTGCCAGGGCGCGGGGGCGATGTGCTCGGGCGGCAAGACTTGGGCCAGCGCGCTCACAGCGGCGGCGTGGCGATGGCGGGTGGCGCGATAGTCGGCGCCTGCGTCATCTTCAATAGAACTGCGGTCGGCCGCGAGGCAGGCGCAGCGCAGCGGTGCAAGCACCACGTAGCGATCACCATCCGGGCCGTCTTCGAGCGGCGGGCAGCTCGGCTCGGTGAGGTCAACCGGGTGCGCGCCGAGATGCTTGTCGATCACGCCGGGCAGGCGGAAGCGATGTTCGTGACGGCTGTCGGCATTGGCCACCACGACCACGTGATTGTTGCCGTCGGCGTCGTGGCGATGCAGGGCATAGATTGGCCCATCGAGCTGGGACACCCGCGTGCAACGCGCGCCATCGCGGAAGGCCGGGTGGGCACAAAGAATGCGCGTGAGTGTGGCGATATGCAGGACGATGTTTTCGTCGGCACCCCAGTTGAGGCCGCGGCTTTGGTGGACCTGCAACTTTTCGTCGGCCAGCCATTCAACGCCGCAGGTAAAGCCGTAGCCGCCGCTCTGGCTCAGCAGGGCCGAGATGCGATTGCGGAACAGCGACCAAGCACGGCCCTTGGCGGCGAGGCGGTCGTTGTCGTGGGTTTCGGCGTAGTGGAACAGCAGCCCGCTGGTGGTGTTGGCACGCAGGCTGTGCTCGTTGTAGGTCGCAATCTGGGCGGCGGTGTAATTCTGGAACAACTCGCTGTAGGCCCATTGCATGCGGCCTTCGCCCAGTAGGGCGTTGGTGGCATCCCAGGCCCCGCCAAGGCCTTCGAGCAGAAACACGGTGTCGGGAAAATCTTGCTGCACACGGGCAATGATCGCGCGCCACACGGGCATCGGGATCATGTAGCCGGCGTCGCAGCGGAAACCGTCGACGCCGCGTTCACACCAAGTCAGGAAGGCCTGGGCCAGGTGTTCCCACAGGTCGCGGTGCTCGCTGTCGAGTTCAACTAGGTCTTCCCAGGTGACGCCCCAGGCGCCGGGCGAATGGAAGCTGCCGTCGTCATTGCGTTGGAACCATTCGGGATGGCGTTCGTACAGCCACGAGCCCCAACCGGTGTGGTTGATGGCGAGATCCAGGAACAGCCGGGCGCCGCGGTGATGAACGCCGTCGGCCAGTTCTTGGAACTGTTCGATGCCGGTAGTGTGCTTGTCGTGCTCAACCAGGGCCGGGTCAACCGCGGTGAACTCGAGCGCGGCGTAGGGGCTGCCGAAGCGGCCGTACTTGGCCATGGTGGTGGGGGTGGGGTTGATCGGCAGCAGGTGAAGAATGCGGCAACCGAGCCGGTCGATGATGTGATCGAGTTCGCGGGTCAGGTCGCGCAGGGTGCCAGACGGCGGGATCGCGGTGTAGCCGTGGCGATCGAGCAGGGCGAGTTGATCTTCGAGCAGGGGGTCGCGGGTCTTACGGTGGTTGCGGGTGGCGCCAAACATGCGCGGGAAGGCGCAGTACAGGGTGTTGCCCGAGCGCGTCCAGGCTGGGTGAACGCACACTTCAGCGTCGTCGCCCTGGGGCCAATGGGCCACGCCGTCTGGATCGACCACAAAGGCCTTAAAGCGGTGGAAGCCGGGCTCGGTTAGCGTGAAGCGGCAGATCCAGTCGCCATCGTCGAGGCGGGTCATGGCGACATCGCGAATCGAGGCGGCGGCGGTGCTCGGCTCGCCGGTAATCGGCTCTGCCAGTTCGCGCCGCACCGCGTTGTCGCAGCCGAGCGAGGTGCGCACCCTGGCCTGCCAGCCGTCGCCCGTTTTCTGGGTCAGGCGGAGGCGCAATTCGAGGCTATCGCCGACGTGGCGAACCTGACGCGAACCGGTGGCGGGCAGCATCTCTGGGTGCAGGGGCATGTCAGACGATCTCCATTGGCAGCATGCGGCTTGCGCCTCCCAGGTCTATGCTGCTCTCGTTGCCCCCTTGCGCTGCTGCGTGACCCCGGCACAACGCGGTATGCTGCATGAGTTAGAGGTCGACGAAACCGCTGTTGGTGACCGTCTGGATGTGTTCCTAGAGGCCCGTTTACCGGGCTGTTCGCGGTCTTTGGTGGCCCGTTGTATCAAGCAAGACTTGTGCACGGTGACGCCAGGTAAGGCCAAGCCGGGCTACCGTTTGCGTGGCGGCGAGGCGGTGGCGATTGAGGTGCCGGACATCGAGCCGCTCGAAGCCGTTCCTGAAGATATCCCGCTTGCAGTGCTGCATGAAGACGACGAGCTTCTGGTGGTGAATAAGGCTCCAGGGATGGTGGTGCATCCGGCGATTGGGCATCACAAGGGCACGCTGCTCAATGCGGTCCTAGGTCGCTATGATGGTAGCAGCAGCACGGTGCGCCCTGGCCTGATCCATCGCCTCGATGCCGATACCTCAGGGGTGATTGCGATTGCTCGCACTCCCGAGGCTTTGACCTGGTTTCAAGACGCGTTCCGTGAACGGCGCGTCGTCAAGCGCTACCTTGCCCTGGCGCATGGCCGTCCGCGTGAAGATGTGTTCGAGCACAAGGGTTGGATTGGGCGCCATTATAAAGACTTCCGTAAGCGTGGCGTGCAGCCCGATAACACGCCCGGCGCCAAAGACGCGCATACCGGCTTTGTGAGACGAGCCACTTTTGACGGCTTTAGCGCGCTTGAGTGCCGATTGCACACCGGGCGCACTCATCAAATCCGCGTTCATCTGGCTGACTTGGGACACGCAATCCTGGCTGATGGCGTCTATGGGCGCAGCGTGCGCTGGCCCTTGCAGGGGCCGATTCACCTGCGCCGTCAGGGCTTGCACGCGTGGCGCCTGGAGTTGCCGCGGCGCGACGGCAGCACGCTGCAAGTCACGGCGCCAATTCCGGATGATCTCCAGATCGTGCTGGGCGATACCCAACTGGAGCCGCTGACAGACTAGATCTCGTTGGGGTCAGCTTGGTCGCTTGCTTGGTCGCTACTTGCTTGGTCGGGCTTGGGCTTGTGGGCAGGCTTCGGTTTTGGTGCCGGAGGATGCAGGGGGCCATTGAAGCACATCGCGTCTTTGATCCCGCCGCCGAGCCACGCCATGGCACAATCAGCGGCCTTGGCGGTCATGGCGGTGGCGTCGTCACGCTCGTCGGGCGCAAAGCGGCCGAGCACGTGGCCAACCTGATCGCCGCTGGGGGCACCAATGCCCACGCGTAGGCGCGGGTAGGCTTTGCCGATGCGTTGTTCGATGTCTTTAAGCCCATTGTGGCCGCCCGAGGAGCCCTCGGCGCGTAGCCGCAGGGTGCCGAGGGTGAGGTGGATGTCGTCTACCACCACCAGCAGATCGCTGGGCTGGCACTTATAAAATGCGAGGCAGGCCTGGGCCGTGCTACCCGACAGGTTGACGAAGGTCTGCGGTTTGACTAACAGGGCCTTGCCGCCGCCAAGCTGGCCGGGCAGGTTCCACTGGGCGACCTCGCATTTCCACTTCTTGTTGCGCTCAAAGCCCAGTGTGCCGGCGCGGCGGGCCAGTTCTTCAATCACGTGAAAGCCCGCGTTGTGGCGCGTGCCTTCGTATTCCGCGCCCGGATTGCCAATACCAAGAATAACCCGCATGGTCGAGCACGGTATGTCAGGGCTCGCGCTGTCGAGCACCAGCCGAAGCGTGCGGCTAGAACGGCACAGGCTGGGCTCTGGGCAATAATAAAAAAAGCCCCAGCGTAAGCTGGGGCTTTTTATGGCACACCCGACAGGGTTCGAACCTGTGACTTCCAGCTCCGGAAGCTGGCGCTCTATCCAACTGAGCTACGGGTGCCTGAGGGGGCGAGAAGGTACGCCCAGAATACAGCGGTGCAAGACCCTCACCCGTCGGAAGCAGACGGCGAAGGAATGTCGCTGATGGCGTCGCGGTTTTCCCAGGGGAACAGGCGCGCGAGGTAGCGAGCCAGCTTCTCATTGGTGGGGCCGTAGCGGTCGTCGTACATGTAATGCTCGAGGTCGCCGAGCATCTCTTTGGCGGTTTGGTAGCGATTCTCGATCTTCACTTCCAAGGAGCGCATCATGATCTCTTCGAGGCGCGCCGGGATGTGCGGGTTGAGGCGGCTCGGCCGCTTGATCGAGAAGTTGTCTTGCTTGTCGACCAGGTCGTCGATGTCGTTGACGTTGTAGACCACGGTGTTGGTCAGCAGTTCGTACATCACCAGGCCGAGCGAGAAGATGTCGCTCTGGGGGGTGGTGCCCACAAACTTGGCCTGCTCGGGCGACATGTACGGCAGCTTGCCCATGATCACCTCAGCTTCGTCTGGGGTGTTCATGATGGTGGCTTTGGCGATGCCGAAGTCGGTCAGTTTGACCACGCCCTGATAGGTCAGGATGATGTTGGACGGGGTGACATCGCGGTGCACCACGTTGAGCGGGCGGCCGTAGATGTCTTTCTTGGTGTGGGCGTAATGGAGGCTGCGGCACACGCGCGAGATGATGAAGGCACCGATCTCAACGTTGGCGACCTTCTGCCGGTTCTTGTGCTCGCGGATGAAGTCGCTCAGGTTCTTACCGTGGGCGTATTCCATCACGATGTAGTAGATGCCCTTGGTCTGACCAAGCTGGTAGACCTGCAACACGTTCTCGTGGATCAAGTCAGACACCAACTTGGCTTCACCGACGAAGAGGTCGATGTTCTCCTGATTTTTCAGGTATTCACGCTTGATGGTTTTGATCGCTACGATCTTGCGGAAGCCGTCTGAACCGGTCTGTTCAGCCAGATAGACGGAGCCCATACCGCCCGACGCGATCTTCTTGAGAACGCGATACGAGGTAAGGTATTGGATTTCCTTCATGGCCAGCTTCCTACTTCCCCACTGGCGTACGTTGCGGCGTGACCGATGTCAATTCCCCATCGGCCACATGGGCCTCGCCGTATGGTATCCAAGCCTATTCAGTACTTGGCGTTGCGTCGCATTTGGAGGAATTGGCCCTGGGCCGCAGCATGATCCAGTTGCATGAGCTGCTTGGGGCCTGGTTTCCTGGCAAAGGCCCCGGCCACGGCGCTGGCGGTGGCCACGAAGCGCTTGCCGTTGCGGAAATCGATGCGCCCGAGCTGGGCCAATTGGCCGGCCATGGCCCCGGCGAATACCGCCCGCGCATGCCCGCTGGTCGCAAGGCTGGGGCTCGGGAGGCAGGGCCAGGCGGTGCGTTTGCCCTTGTAGGCCATGATGCCACCAAAGGCGCCGGCGGTGACCAACACCGCGGTAGCGCCGGCCTCAAGCAGGGCTTCGGCGCAGGCCAGGGGCTCGGCGATGCCGAGGGCGGCCGCGGCCTGCTGGGCGCCAACCACCAACACGGTGGCCTGAGCGGCCTGGGCCCGCAGGCTGTCGCCGTCGGTATCGGCCGGCGGCATGATCAGCACGGGGCGCGAGCCCGACTCGGGCAGGGCGGCGATCACGCGGCTGGCGCGGGCCGCTTCGGTGGGGGCGAGGTCGATGATTGCTGCAGCGCCGAGCTGTTCGGCGTTGACCGGTTCAACCTCAGGCAGAAAGGGGCCCTGGGCCGGGGTATCGCCACCGAAACGGGGGCTGGGGCCTTCAGCGCCGAGGCCCGCGGGGTCGATGCGGTTGCGCTCGAGCATCTCGGCGGCGCTTTCGGTGAGCGCATCACCGGCCCGGGCCCAGAGCTGGCATGGCGCAAAGGCGGCGGCGCTGGCGGCGGCGTAGAGGCCGGTGCCGGCCCACAGGTGGCTGCGGTCGTCGGCGGCTTCAAAACCGGTGGGGCCGCACAATAGAAGAACATTACTCATCATCGGCTCCTGACAGATACCGGGTGACCTCGGCGAGGCCGAGGCGAGGGGGCGTGATCGGTTCGTTGACGCGGCTGCCGAGCCACACCGAGGCGACGAAGCGCTCGCGCTCGGGATCAATACCGAGGTGGCGCAGGGTGCTTGGATGGCGCAGTGCTGGCGAGGAGGCCCAGAACGAGGCCAAGCCACGCGCCTCGGCCGCCAACAACAGGTTCTGCACGGCGGCGGCCACGGCTTGGTGGTCTTCATCGTCGACGGTGGGGTTGTCGGCACAGCGCAGGGCGGTGACCTGGATCATCGCGCCGAGTTGGGGGAAGTAGTGCTGGCACAGCTTGGCGACCTTGCGTGGCCCCTTGCTGGGGTCGGGATCGTTGACGATGGCGTCTTGCTGCGGCAGCCAGCTGGCCAGATCGGCGATTGCCGCCTGATCGAGCACGGTGAAGCGCCATGGATTGCTGAGCCGGTGGTGCGGGGCCATGATCGCCAGGCCCAGCAGTTCATCGATGGTGCTGCGGGCAATGGCGGCGCCGCCAAAACTTTTGTGGGTGCGACGGCCGCTGATGACGCTGTCAATCGGGTGCATGGCGCGGGATGGTAGGGCCGGCCCTGGCACAGCAAGGCGCCAGCGGGCTCGCGTCTTGCTGGGGCTTGTTGCTAAGACTTGGCTGTGCTTTTATTGACGGCGTCGCTCGTGTCATCGCTTGCCTGTCTTGTATAGAGCTCGGGTTTGGGCCCGCGCTTCCAAGCGTAGATCAGCATGAACACGCCAAACGCAAACACCGGCACGGTGAGCACCTGGCCCATCGAAAAGGGTCCAAGCACGGTGCCCATCTGCTTGCCGGATTCCTCGAAGATCTCGTCTGGCTGGCGGAAGAACTCACCAACGAAACGACCGATCGCGTACAGGGTCATCACGAGGCCAACGTTGAGGCCAGGGCGGCGGTGCCGGCCATACACCCACAGGCCGATGACAAAGGGGATCAGGCCCTCAAGAACCACCGCGTACAACTGGCTCGGGTGGCGTGGCATCAAATCGGGCGCGGCCGGAAACCGCACCGCCCAGGCCACGTCGGTGACCCGGCCCCATAGCTCGCCATTGATGAAGTTGGCTATGCGGCCGCACATCACGCCCACGGGGATCGCGGTGGCGATGGCGTCGCCCAACACCCAGATGCTCGTCTTGTACTTGCGCGCAAACAGCCAGCCGCCGATGAAGAAGCCAATGATGCCGCCGTGGCTGGCCATGCCGCCTTCGTTGATCGCCAGCAAACCCCAGAACGGAATCTTGCTGGTGAAGGTGATCATGAGTTCAGGCCGGTAGAAGAGACAGTAGCCAAGGCGCCCGCCGAGAATCATACCGAGACCGAGGTACATGACCGCGTCGCCGGGGCCTTGTTCGTTCAGGGGCAGGTACTCGCGCTTCGACCAGCGGCGCAGCAGCCACCAGCCAATGACCAAGCCCGCGAGGTAGGCCAAGCCATACCAGCGGATCCCGAAGGAGCCCGAGATCTGGAGCAGGAAGGGATCCAGATCGTGGGTCCAATACGGGTCGGGTGCCGCGGCCTGCATCCCGTCCATGCTTACACGTCCTTGAGCCAGGCGCGGATCCGCTCCAGCGCGTCGTGGCCGCCACGGGTGTGGGGCTCATCAAGAATATGGTGACCGGCGCCGGCCAGAATCGCCAACTGGGCCGGGTCATCGGCCTCAAGCAGCGCGCGGTAAAAGGCGCGCGCTGGCTGCACGGGCACTTCGCTGTCGGCGTCGCCATGAATCAGCAGCACCGGCGGGAACACTTCAGGGTCGAGTTCCATCGGGTCGAGACTGTCGGCGTGCACGCCAGCAAAGGTCTGAAGCTGCCGCGCGATGTCGTCGGGGCAGTTGTCCCAGGCCGTTAGGGTGGGCGCCGCGCCACAGGTGGTGACGCCACGTACGGTGAAGTTGCGCTTGGTGCTGCCGGCCAAAGCCAGGGCTGGAATCGCGGCCGCGCCGGCAGCGAGAATCACCACGCAGCGGTCGGTGCCGCCGAGAATCGAGATCTCTTCCAGCGCGCGGTCGATGCCAGCGCGCAGGTCGTCGACGATGCCGGTGCCGTCGCCCGCTTGCTCGAGCAAGCGATAGCCGATGGCAGCGCAGGGATGCCCGCTGCCGGCCAGATGCAAGGCCGTGCTATGGAGGTCTTGCCGCCGGCCTGAGCGCCACCAGCCGCCGTGCAGCAGCACCAGCAGGGGGGCTTCGTCATCAACGCCATCGGGGCAGAAAATATCGACCGCCTGCGTGGGCGCCTGGCCGTAGCTCAGGTCAAGACGTACTCGGATCTCTTCGCTCATGTTACATCCGCTCCGGGGCAATCAGCCCCAGTAGTCTTAGGCCTTCGCCCAGGGTGGCGCGGGCGGCGGCTACCAGCCGAATCCGCGCCGCCGAAACAGCTAGGTCATCGCCGATCACGCGGGCGCTGTGGTCTTTGCTGCCGGCGCTGAGCCAGCTGGAGATCCCGGCCGCGAGTTGCAGCAGGGCCTGCGCCAGTTGGCTCGGCTCATCGTTGTCGAGGGTCAGCCGCAGTGCGTCGCGCATGCGCGCAATCAGCAGCAGCACGTTCTTCTCATCATCGCGCGTCAGCAGTTGCACGTCGCCGGCGGGGGCGTCGGCACAGGTGCTCGCGAAGCGGCGCTCAATCGAGCACAGCCGAGCGTGGGCGAACTGCAGATACACTCCGGTGTCGCCCTGCATGTTGAGGGCGTCTTCGTAGCGGAATTTAACGTCGCCCTTGCGCCCATTCTTGAGGTCGTTGAACACCACCGCGCCGATGCCAACGGCGTGGGCCACGGCATTTTGCTCGTCGTCGCTGAGCTCAGGATTTTTCTCGGCCACAATCGCGCGCGCGCGGGTGATCGACTCATTGAGGACATCAGTCAGCAACAGCACGCGGCCCTTTTTGCTGCTGCCCTTGAGGAAGGCTTGTTCGGTTTCGTCCCACATCAAAACCACGCCGAAGCCAACGTGACGGAGGCGGTCGGCGTAGGGCTTGTCGAGTTTCTTGGCGACCGCGAACCCCACGCCGAAATGCAGGCCTTGGCCGAGGTCGACCACGTACATGCTGCGGTCGAAATTGAATTCATTGAAGCGATCTTGGCACGCTGCCAAGTCACGTGTGGCGTAGAGGGTGCCGCCGTCGGCGCGCTTGATCAGCACCGGCTTTTTGAAGCCTTCGGCCGAGAGGTCAACTACGCTGGCGCCGTCATCTTTGCTCAGCAGGCCGCTGCTTTCGAGCTCGGCGAGGACCGGGGCCATCTTGTCTTCGTAGTAGGCTTCGCCTTTCCACGAATCGAAGTCGACCCCCAGCAGGCCGTAGACCTTATGGAATTCGGTGAGGCTGGCGTCTTTGAACACCTGCCACAGCTCGCGCGCTTCGGTGTCGCCATCTTCAAGCCGCTTCGACCAGGTGCGGGCTTCTTCGGCCACGCTGGCGTCTGCTTCGGCGGCCGTTGAGATGCGCACGTAGAGCGCGTTGAGGAAGGTGACCTTGTCGTCGGCGGCCTCGAGATCGCTCAGGCTCAGGTTTTCGCGCTTCCAGCCGGCAATCAGGCGGCCGAAGGCGGTGCCCCAGTCGCCGAGAAAGTTGATCCGGGCCACGTCCCAGCCGCAGGCCTGATAGATCCGCGCCAGGCTGTTGCCGATCATGGTTGAGCGGATGTGGTGGAAGGCCAGATGCTTGGCGATGTTTGGACTGGAGAAGTCGATGCACACCGAGTGCCCGGCGCCGCTGTCGTCGCGCAGGGCCACGCAGGGATTGTCGGCCAGGGCGGGCAGGAGCATGCCGGCTACGGTGGCGGGGCTGAAGCTGATGTTCAGGAACGGCCCGGCGGCACTGGCCTGGGCGCCAGGAATGGTGCTGGCGAGGGTGTCGGCTAGCTCGCTGGCGAGCCGTGGTGGCGCAACTTTGCGCGCCTTGGCCAAGGCAAAGCAGGGCACGGCGAGATCACCGGCCCCGGCCTTGGTTGGCGGGATCACCAGGGGCATGACCTCCGCGAGGTCAAGGTCGAGGTGCTGGGCGATGGCTTGTGCCACCGGGGCGCGCAACAGGTCGAGCATGGGCTCCTTCTCCGCTCCAAGGGGAGGAGCAGTCTGGAGGCGCCGCTGATACCGCAAGCGCTGCTCTCGTGGCCCGGGATCGGCTATTGGACCGCGGTGGGCTCCACGTCGCGGCGGCGCAGAGTACAGCCAGACAGCACGTCGTGCGGGCTGCGGTGCGCGAGAAGGATTGCGATGGGGGCTAGCCAGCCGAGGGCGGCAACCAGCGTCCAACGCCACAGGCAGCGCACGGCCGACGGGAAGTAGCCCGAATCGCGTTCTCGGATCACCAAGTTGAAGCGGCGGTGCCAGTAGGGCGCGCCTTTGATCATCGTGGCCGCGACCAGCCAAATGATAACGATCAGCACCCAGGCCAGCACGGCCGCGGTGGCGCCAATGAAGAACACTAAGAAGGCCTGTCGGTGCTCAGAGCGTAGTGCGTCGAGCAGGGGGCCGATGGCGTCGCGGCCGTTCGGGCCGGTGAGGGTGGCGGCGAGGTCGAGCAACGAGGCCGGTTCACCGACTTCAACCAATACCGGTACGCCTTCGGCAACGCGGGCGCCGGCCTGGTGCAGGGCGATACAGTAGCCACCGAGAATGCCGGGGATGCCAAAGGCCAGGGCCAATAAGAGGCAGGTGCCAAAGTCGAGGATGGCGGCGATAAAGCGCCGCCCGGTGGCCGAACGCAGTTCCAGGCGTAGGCGACTGTCGGGATCGTTGGGGGTCAGCGCGTTGGTTGTGTTGCGGCGTGACTGCGGTTGAAGGTTGGTTTCGGTGGTGCGGATTTTATCCGACGGCACATCGGTGGGTACTTTGGTGTCTTCGTTGCTCTCGATGAACGGGTTGTTGGGTGGCACCACAGCATGCGGCGCTGGCGTAGTTGCGTCTTCGCTGGTGTCGCCGCCGCCGACAAGGTGCGGGTTGGGGGTCAGCGGATCGTCAGGGCCCTTCTGATTGCTGGCCCACTCCATGTCTTCGGTTTGCCGCAGGTGGCGGTCGGTCGACGGCATGAACTCGGGGTCGACGCTGGGGTCGCCCTGGAGCAGGCTGCCTTCAACCACAGCGGGACAGGCCTCCTCGCTCTTGATGTCGACCTCAAAGGTGAAGGGGCCGACGATCAACAGGTCGCCATGGCGGCATTCGGCGGTGGTGGTGACCCGATAGCCATTGACCAGCACGCCGTTGGACGAGCCGAGGTCTTCAACCGAAAGGCCATCCTGCCGGACCTGGAGTTTGCAGTGCTGGCGGCTGAGACGGGGGTCGTCAAGGCGCAGGGTGCAGTCTTTATGACGCCCCAACATCAGTTCGCCGGCGGGAAGTTTCCACCAACCGAAGCGATTACGCAGCCATACCGCCATTAGCTCGGCTCCTCAACGCTGCCGCTTGGCTGGGGCGGCCGAGCTGGCATAGCGCAGTGGCGTAACCACAAGCTCAGTAAATGGCCGCCTAGCATAGTGGTATCAGTATGGAGCGGCGTGCCGGTCTTGTCGAGCCCAGATCGGGGGTGGCGGGGGCTCTGAAGAGCACTGCGCATGGGGCCGCATGTGCTGCTTGCCGGCCGAGAATCAGGGCCAGCGAGGCTCGCCGGTGCAGGTCACCACTTTGCGAGCCTGGCTGTGGCCAGCGCTGATTGCCAGATCGTGGCGTTTGAGGCCCAGGTACGTGGCCAGCAGGGCGAGCACGGCGGCATTGGCCTTGCCGCCTTCAGGGGGCGCCCGCACCGCCACTTTGAGCGCGTCGCCGAGGGGGCCGGCCACGCGCTCGGTTTTAGCCCCGGGCACCACCTTGATGCGTAGGTCCCAGCCGCCGTCGGGGCGCGTCTGGGCCCAGTTTGGCGGCTCAGGCGCCAAGACGCTCGCGCAGCTGGGCGGCGGCTTCGGCCACTTCGATGCGCACCTGGTCAGTGGTATCGCGATCCCGCAGGGTCACGGTGCCGTCTTCCAAGGTTTGGCCGTCGATGGTGATGCAGAACGGGGTACCGACCTCGTCGTGCTTGGCGTAGCGCTTGCCGATCGCGCCCTTGGCATCGTATTTGGCGGGGATGCCGGCAGCCAGAAGCTGTTCGATCACCTCGCGGGCCTTGGCCGGGAACTCTTCCTTGTTGCTGATCAGCGGCAGCACAGCGCACTTAATCGGCGCCAGCTTGGGATGCAGCTTGAGCACAGTGCGGGTCACAGGCTTGCCCTTGGCGTCGGTGCGCTCTTCTTCGTGGTAGGCATCGAGCAGGTAGGCGAGCACGGCGCGAGTGGCACCAGCCGCGGGCTCGATCACGAAGGGGCGGTAGCTCCACGGCTTTTTGCCGCTTGTCGGATCTTCCTTCTCGGTGTCAACGTAGCGCAGCTTCTGACCCGAATGGGTCTCGTGCTCGTGCAGATCGTGGTCGGTGCGCGAGGCGATGCCTTCCAGCTCGTCGAAGCCCCAGGGGTAGAGGTATTCGACGTCGTAGCAGTCGTCGGCGTAGTGGGCGAGCTCGTCTTTCTCGTGCTTACGGAAGATGAAGTGCTCGGGGTAGTTGGCGTAGCGCTGCCACCAGTCCATGCGGGCCTTCTTCCAGAACGCCATCCACTCGGCTTGGGTGCCGGGCTCGCAGAAGAACTCCATCTCCATCTGTTCGAATTCGCACGAGCGGAAGATGAAGTGCTCAACGGTGACTTCGTTGCGGAAGCTCTTGCCCATCTGGGCGATGCCGAAGGGCGGCTTGAGGCCGCTGGTGTCCATCACGTTCTTGAACTGCACGAACATGGCCTGGGCGGTTTCCGGGCGCAGGTACACCTGGGCCGGGCCAGAGATGTGCTCGATCACCGCGCGCAGCAGTTTTTTGCGATCGCCGTCGGCCAGGGCCTTAGCCAAAACCGAGCCCTCGGCCTTGGCGTCTTTTCCGAAACGTTCGCGGATCGCGCTGGCGAGGTCGTCAGCCGCGGTGAGATCGGCCAGGGCCTCGCTCACGTCTTGCATTGGGTCAACCGCGCCAAGGGCGGTGCGGAACATCAGGTTGAACTGGCGCTCTTCCGACAGGAACGGGCAGCCGATCAGGGGGCTGACGTAGCCGGGGAAGTCGAAGGTTTGAGCGGGGGCGTCGGCGCCCTTGGGGGTAAAGCCGATCTGCTTGTCGGCGATCACTGACAGCCCAGTGAGGACCTTGCCGTCGCGCTCAAGCTCAACACCGAAGCGCTTGGCGATGATCTCCTGGTAGGTTTTGGCCTGGCCCTTGTCAGCGCAGGAGATCGGCAGGGCATCGCCCACCGCCGGGCGCGGTGCCTTGTCGGCCCGGAAGCGCTCTTTAGACACGTGGCAGTCGACCAGGGGGTCGGCAAAGCCGGCCGCGTGGCCAGACGCGCGCCAAACGTCAGGTTTCATGATGATGGAGGCGTCGATACCGACCACGTTCTCGCGCACGTGGACCATGTCTTTCCACCACTCGTTCATCACATTGCGCTTGAGTTCGGCGCCAAGTGGGCCGTAGTCATAGGCGCTCTTCAGCCCGCCATAGATCTCGGACGACTGAAAAACGAAGCCACGGCGCTTGCACAGCGCAACCAGCTTCTTCATGACATCGGCGGGACGGTGGTCGGTATGGCTCATGCCTGCTCGCTTTCCGGGGCTTTCCGGGGGAGGCGGCATGGTAGGAGCAGCCTAGAGGCTGCAAGTGGGCTGTGCGGCGTGGGCTCTTTGGCAGCCGGGTCTTGGGTCCTGGAACGCCTACAAGCAGGCTTGGGCGCGGGGCGGCTGCCCCGTACCCCGCCCAGTGAGCCTGGTCGTGGCTTCCTCCGGCTGTTCCTACGATCCAAGCGCCGCTAGGCGCGTACCAGGACCCAGGACCTTTCTGACCGGGTCGCTTGGGCGGGTCCGCGGGCAGTTGACATCAGTGCGAATGGTCTGCCCTGCCGCGCGCGTCGCTGCCAGCGAAGATGCGATGGGTAGCGCGATCAGCGCCGCTGGGGGCCGAGCAAGCGCTCGGCGTTCCCGGAGCTCGCCGCGTTAGGGTGCGCTGCTTGAGTTTGCCGGGTTGTTCCGAAGAGCGGCGCGACCGATGTGGGTTGGCACAGCGAGAGCGTGGCCAGTGCGCGTTTGTGGCCCCGGGAACGCCGAGCGCTTGCTCGGCCCCTCGTAGGGTTGACCAAGGGTTTTGTCTGAGCTTCGTTAGCGCTTGGACATGCGGCGAGGCCCCGGCATCCGCCCATTGGGCCTAGTCGTGGGTGCGAGCCGGCTGTTCCTATGACCCAAGCGCCGTTAGGCGCGTACCAGGACCCAGGACCTCCCCAATTCAAGCTCCAAGCACACCCTCATACAACTCAAGCTCATCGACTTCATCGTAGAACATGCGCAGGGCGTCTTCGATTTCGCCGAAGCGGATGCCGAGGGTGTCGAGGGCTTCGTCGTCGATCGGTTCGACGTAGGGGTCGCCGGCAACGGTGAAGCCGCAGCCGCGCACCAGGCAGCGGGCGACGTGAACGGCGGCCACCACCGGGCGGTGCTCTTCGTCGGCCTTCATGGGGCGGCGCAGGTAGCGCATGCACGCTGCGAACAGGGGCGGAATGCCCCAGTGGCGGCACACCAGGGTGCTGATGGCGGCGGTGTTGGCACCGAGGCTCTTGGCGAGGGCGTCTTCGAGGCCGAGTTCGGGGTCGTCGGCCACTTTGCGGACGGCTTTGAGGTAGGCCTCGGTGAACAGGCGCTGCCCCACCACGGTGCCAAGGTCATGCATCAACCCGGCCACGTGCAGGGTTTCTTCGTCCATCTCGCGCAAGGAGCGCACCCGGCTGACGGAAGCCACAATGCGGGTCATGGTGGCGGTGGCGTTGGCCAAGCCCCAGCAGGCGGCGAGGGTTCGGCGATAGGCCGGTTCGATGGGGTGGATGCGTAGCACCAGGCCCTGCACCATCGACATGCCGAGCATGGTAACGGCCTGCGAGAGCCGCGTCACCGGGGCTTGATGGCGCCCGCCAGTGGCATTGGCGCGCGATAGCACGGCCGCCGCCAGCATCGGGTCGGAGCCAAGCACGCCGGCCAAGAGCGCGGTGGTGCAGTCGCCATCGCGGCTCATCAGCTCAACCTTGCGGATGGTCTGTTCGAAGCTGAACGGGGTCACGGTCATGAGCGCGGTGGCCACAGTTGGCAGGGCGGTGCTCATGAGCGGTGCACCATCCGCTCTTCGATGGCGCGCTCGATGCGGCCCATCAGCGGGATATGCCCCACACGGCTAAAACGTTGCCGTAGGGCGCGAATGCGAGCATCGAGGGGCTCCTGCGAACGCGCAGGCACGGGGTGGCCCTGTACGAAGATCCGCTTGATCCCGCGCAGGGTTAGGCGCTGGATCAGGTGTTCGCTCAGCTTGGTGCCGGCCCCGCACAATACGACCTTGCCTAGCGTGACCACTGGTCGCGACAACTGCATCCCGGCTGCTGCCTGGGTAATAAGGATCTTCTGCTCGTCACGGTCGGGCATGGGGGCTCTATCTGTATCTCCGGGCAGGGCTGGTTCCAGTCCAGGCCAGCCCGGAACCCGCACGCTGCATGCCAAACCAAACTTGGCACGATTGGTGCCATTTCACCCCTATGCGAACGAGCACGATGCCCCGGTGTTGCGGAAGCCAGCGCGTGATGTTTATCATCACCACGCTCATGCTGCTGATGGTGGTTCCGTTACCGGCCCAAGAGCCAGCGGCGAGTGAGCCTGAGCCCCTGATCAGTGAGGAGTTGTACCAGAGTGTGGGTGTGCGCGAGGGCGTGCGTTCATCTGAGGGTGACGGGGTTGGTGGCCTAGTTGGGAGCATGGCTACGGGTTTGGTGCTGGTGATTGGCCTCGCGGTGGCGGCCGGTGTGGTGCTGAAACGCCTAGGCGGCCGTCGGCGTCTGCTGGGAGCCGGCGGTAAGCACCTCGAACTGCTGGAAACCATGCCACTGGGTCTGAAGCGGGCGGTGAGCTTGATCAAGGTTGGCGATCGGGTGGTGTTGGTGGGCCAGAGCGAGCAAGGGCTCAGCCAGTTGGCCTTACTTGAGGCCAACGTGCTCGCAGTTGGTGGATCGCAGCCGCCTAGCGCTGGTGCCCCTGAGGTCACGATGGTGGCGACTGCCGCCCCCGTGTCTGAGGATGTTCCCGGCTTGGACTCTGAACCTGAGGGCCCCACTGATCCGATTGCGCGGTTCCAAGCCAAGTTGCGCCAGGCGCTGGAGCGTGGCGCATGAAACCCCTGGTCGTACTCCTGCTGTGCCTGCTGATGCCGCTGTCTGCGGTTGAGCCGCCCGCCATGGACACCGTAAGCGGCCCAACGGCCGATGGCGAGATGGTGACCAACACCAACGCTGAGACTACGATTGGCGACTTGGTGACTTCGGCTGGTGGCGTGGGGAGCGAGCTTGGCGTCGATGTTGGCGGCGTGAGCTTGACCTTGGGCAGCGAGGGGGCCGACAGTGGTCTCTCCGGTCCGATCAAGCTGCTGTTGCTGATCACCATCCTCGCGGTGGCGCCGGGCTTCTTGATGATGATGACGAGTTTCACCCGCATCATCATCGTGCTTGGCTTCGTGCGGCGTGCGATTGGTACCCAAACGCTGCCGCCAAATCAGGTCATCCTGGGACTGAGCCTGTTTCTGACCTTGTTCGTGATGGCGCCCACGATTGAGACCATCAATCAAGAAGCGATCGCGCCTTTTCAGGCCGAACAGATCACCGAGAAACAAGCCATCGATCGTTCTCTCGGCGCGGTACGCGCCTTCATGGCCAAGCATACCCGCAAAACCGACTTGGCGCTGTTTATCAAAATTGCGGGCGAAGAACGGCCGCAGACGATCGACGACGTCAGCTTTCTCACACTGATTCCTGCTTTCATTACCTCGGAATTGAAAACCGCGTTTCAGATGGGGTTCATTATATTCTTGCCGTTTATCGTGATCGACTTGGTGATCGCCGCAGTACTGATGTCGCTGGGTATGATGATGTTGCCGCCGGTGATCATATCGCTGCCGTTTAAAATTCTTTTGTTCGTATTGGTGGATGGATGGGCCTTGTTGGTGCAATCTCTGGTTGCGAGTTACGCCTAGCATGCTTGAAGACACCCTCGTTCACCTGATGCGTGAGATGATCTATGTGGGGCTGCTGCTGCTGATGCCGCCGGTCGGGATCGCGTTGGTGGTTGGTCTGCTGATCGGCTTGCTGCAGGCGATCACCTCGATTCAGGAACAGACCCTGAGCTTTGTGCCGAAAATAGTTGCCGTGGCGTTGGTGTATATTTTCCTTGGTAGCTGGATGCTGCGGATCTTGCTGGGCTACACGACTGATCTATTTGCCGGCCTGCCCGAGTGGGGTGCCCTGTAGTGGATCCTATCGCCGGCCTGGTTGCGATCAGTGATATGGTGGCTGGTGGTGCCTTGGTGTTTGTCCGGGTTGGCGGCATCTTTATGGCGGCACCAGTGGTGGGTGGTGGCTACGCGCCGATGCAGACCAAGGGCTTGATGACCCTCGCGGTGACGCTTGTGTTGCTACCAACGGTGGCGATTGATCAGGACATTATGGGCCAGGCCAATGGTTTGGCCTTCGTGCTCGCTTTGGCGCGTGAGTTTGCCCTGGGGCTTGCGATCGGATTCTTCCTCGACCTGTTTTTCCACGCGGTGCGTTTTGGCGGCGACCTGATTGGGCGCACGGCTGGCTACGCCGCGGCTGAAAGCTTCAACCCAGCTTCCGAGGTGATGTCGGGCCCGGTTGGCGATATGTTCCATCTCGCCTTGGTGCTGCTGTTTTTCCTCACTGATACCCACCACGTTTTGTTTGCGGCTTTGGCACAGAGCTATGGCCTAGTGCCTCTGGGGGCTTTCACGGTGGGGCCCGAATTGGCGGAGGCCTCGGCCTATGCTAGCCAGCAAGTGTTCGAGGTCGGCATGGCCTTGGCCTTTCCGCTGATCATGGCTTTGATGGCGGTGACCATGGCTGAGGGCGTGATCGCGCGTGCGGTGCCGCAAATCAACATCCTCCATATCACCTTCGCCACCAAGATCGCCACCACCATGATCTTGCTCTACGTGGGCCTGCCGGCCGCAATCGCCTTTCTGGGCGCGGTGCTGATCACCGCCCGGGAGACGCTGCTGCGCTTGCTGCCTTTGATGGCGGGCTGAGGCGAGAGTTAGGGCCGAGAGATCAGCGCCAGCTGCCTAGCGCGGGCGAGCCCTTGACCTGTTGATCCCAGGCCGATCCTACCCGGCTTTGCCGGGCTCCGAGGGAGCCCGCTTTCGCATCGTCTGGTTTTGGAGCAATCATGGGATTCTTAGGTTTACGTCGTTCGCCATTGAAGCATGCCGACCCGCGTCGTCGCGAGCAGGCCGTGCGCGACTTGCCAGTGGCCGAACAGGGCACCCTGGCTGAGATGGCCCTGGGCGACAGCGATGCTGGCGTGCGGGTGGCCGCGGCAGCCAAGGTGCGCGAAGCCGACCTCCTGGCCTTGATTGCCCGGCACAAAGACGAAGCGGTGGCCAAGATCGGCCGCAACCGCCTGGCCAACATCGCTACCGAGACGATCAAGACGCGCTCCCTTAAGGATGCCAAGATCCTGCTTGAGGCAGTGTCTGAGCAAAGTGCCCTGGTGAACATTGCGCTTGGCGCCGACAAAGACGACGTCCGCCAAGCCGCCTTCGAGCGCTTTCTCGCCCTGGGCGAGGTTGGCGACAAGTTCCTTGGCACCTTGGCGATTCAGGACCCGAGTGGCGCATTTGGCGCTGTAACGGTGGGCCGCATTGGCAAGCGTCAGGTCCTCAAAGACATCGCCAAGAATGCCAAGGCGGATTCGGTCAAGACGCTGGCCACCGAGCGCATTGCTGAGTTGGATGCGGTTGCCAAGAAGCCTTCGCCAGAGAAGCAACGTCGGGCACGCGCCAAAGACTTGGCCGGCTTGGCCGAACGGGCCCAAGTGTTGGCTGTTTCCGAGCGTTGGGACGAGGTGGAGGCCGAGTTCGATCAGTTGCAGGCGCAGTATCAGGAAATCCTGGCAGAGTACCCTGAGATCGATCCCGACGACAGTTGTGAGGACATCAGCGCCGCACTAACGCGTGGTCGCAGCAATTTCGTGTCGCGTCGTGATGAGGCCTTGGCTCGGGCGCGACAGCAGGGCGAGAACGCTGGCGCCAAGCGCGCCTTGTTGGACGCCTTCCCGGTAGAGGGTGACGATGATGCGATCGCCGAGTGGAGCGAACGCTACGCCGCCATTGGCGAGGCCGGTGACGACGAACCAGCCTTGCTGCGGCGCCGTGCCGAAGCGATGAAAGAGCCGGTGCCGGAAGGGGCTGCCGTCTACGAGCGTGAAGCGCGCGAGCCAGTGGTGGTGGAGCTCGATGAGGCCGACCAAGCGGTACTCGACGAGGTCATGACTGAGGCCGAGCAACTGCGCGAGAGCACCGAATGGCGTGATGCCGATCAGCGCTTCAAGGAGCTCGACAAGGTGTGGCGGGTCAAGCTGGGCATGTTGGCCAGCAACGACCCACGCCGGGTTGCCTTCTTGGATTGCTACACCGGTTTCAAAGACCGCCGCCGCAGCGATCGCGAGTCGCGCAAGGAGCAGCAGGCAGACCGCATCGAACAAATGCGCGCCCTGGCTGTAGAGGCAGAACAGTTTGCCAGCCTTGAGCCGGCAGCCGACGCACTCGACGGGCATCTGACCAAGCTCAAGGCCCTGCAGGCCAAGTGGAAGGATGTTGGCAAGGCCTCTGGCGGCGAGGTGGGGCGCTTGCGCACCGCTTTCCGCAGCGCCTGCGATAAGGCCTACGAGCCGATCAAGGCCATGCATGAAGCACGCGATTGGGAACGTTTTAATAATGTTCCCAAGGCTGAAGATTTGATCGAGCGCGCAACGGCATTGCAAAGCGAGGAAGATCTCGCGGCCGCGCATGCAGGAATCAAAGACGTTCAGGCTGCCTGGAAGGGCATCGGCCAACTGCCGCGTGAACGCAAAGACGAGTTGTGGCAGCAGTTCCGCACTGCGTGCGACGTGGTGTACGAGCGTTTGCAGCCGCTGTTCGCCCAGCGCGACGAAGAACGCAGCGCCAACTTCGCGAAGAAAGAAGAATTGGTATCTGAGCTCCAGGCGCTGCTCGATGCACCGACTATCGGCATGCCTGGTAGCCAGGCCGACAAAGACGCGATGCAGGGCAAGGCCGACAAGATCAAAGCGATGCAGGATCGCTGGAAGGAAATCGGCCCGGTTCCGCGCGAGCAAGACAAAGACCTGTGGCAGCGCTACAAGGGCCTGCTCGACCGTTTCTACGCGTCGCGCCGCGAACACTACAAGGTCCTTGATCAGGAGCGCGTTGAGAACCTGAATGAGAAGTTGGCTTTGATCGTGTCGGTTGATGAGTTGGCCGAAGACGTGGGGCGCTTTGCTGAAGGCCAAGCGATTGGCAAGAAGTCGGAGCCCGACTTTCTGCGCGAGGTCAAAGACATTCAACGCCGCTGGCGCGAAATCGGCCATGTGCCGCGCGATCGTTTTGATGAAGTGCGCGACCGCTTCAAGGCCTCATGCGACAAGATCTACCAAGCCCTCGAGCCCTGGTTCGAAAAGCAAGATGCCGAACGGCAGAACAACCTCGAACGCAAGGAAGCCCTGATCAAGGAACTCGAAGAGTTGCTAGAAGAAGAGCACCCCGAATGGTTCAAGGACGACGTCAAACGAATCCAGAACGATTGGCGCGAAGCCGGCCAAGTCCCGCGCAAAGACATGGACATCAACGAGAAGTTCCAGGACCTCTGCGATAAAATCTTTAATAAGCAGCCTGACTGACGGGCGAGGGGGATTAGCAGGAGGGAGTTGAGGGAGTTGAGGTCCGAGTGAGTGACGTCGATTCTTCAGGTTCCTCCTGCTGACGGTCTTTCACGTGCTTTGCGGGCGGAATCGTCGCACTCGGGCACGTAGCGATCTCGTCGCAATCGCGCCCCTTATCACCCTCACTCGGACCTCGACTCTCCTCGACTTCTCCTGCTACACGCAGCCTGACTGACGGGCGAGGGGGATTAGCAGGAGGGAGTTGAGGGAGTTGAGGTCCGAGTGAGTGAGGTCGATTCTTCAGGTTTCTCCTGCTGACGGTCTTTCACGTGCTTTGCGGGCGGAATCGTCGCACTCGGGCACGTAGCGATCTCGTCGCAATCGCGCCCCTTATCACTCACTCGGACCTCGACTCTCCTCAACTCCCTCCTGCGAATCCTAACTCTCAGCTCACTCCCAAGGCACGGTGGTGGTGCTGGGGGTGCCGGTGACGCGGTCGAGTTTGAACGCGGTGTCGGGGTCGAGGGGGCCGATGGGCAAGAGGATATCGCCGCTAGCGTCGCTGCGGAGGACGGCATCGGCGGTGGCGGTGCCGGTGGTGCAGTTGAAGCGGGTGATGCGCCAGGCGGTGTCGGCGGCGCCGGTGCGGATGCGGGCGGTGCCGCCGTTTTTCAGCGCGGAGAGGTTGGGGCGGCGTGAGGCTCCTACGCGCCAGGCGTAGTAACGGTGTTGGTCGGTGCCGGCCATGCCGAGCATGCGCGCTGAGGCGCCCTCCACGACCACGTTGCGCGTGCGGAAGTTGTGACCGCGTGGATCTTCATCGGCGGTGAACGCGGCTACTGCGGCGTAGGCGTCCCAGGTGTCGGTGGCGTCGAGCCAGAGCCACCACCAGAAGCCGACATTGCCGCCGTAGGGGGTGACGGCTTGCATCCACACCCCGGTGCGCAATTCGGCGCGTAACAGGGCGTCGCTCTTCTCCATCCAGTGGCCACCCCATTCACCAATCATGGTCGGCCGGTTGAGCGTCCACGGCGGGAATTTCTGATCGAGGTAGACCTGCAATGCAAGGTCGAGGCGGCGGCTTTGCCCGGCGATTTGCGTGAAGCCGGTGTAGGCGTTGGAATTGGCGAAGGCCAATCGTTTGGTTTCGCGCCACAGGCGGCCAGCCCGCCACGGGTGGCTGAAGTGAACGCTGACTGGGCGGGCGGTGGTGTCGAGTTGTTCGAGCAGATCGAGGCTGCGATTGATCCAGCGTTCGGTGGTAACGCTGTGGCCGTTGTCTTCATCGCGGTAGGCCTCGTCCCACCAGGCGCCGGTGAATTCCATCTCTGAGCTGAGCACCCAGGCCATGAGGTGGCTGTTGTGACCCCAGCGGGCCACCGTGTAGCGCAGGCGCTTGCGGTGCGCGTTCCAGGCAACTTCGCTGGTGAAGAAGTCTTTGGCGCGCTGGGCAGGGCCGCCCTGGCGGCCATTGTAAGGACTGTCGGCCCATTGACTGTCAACGCGCGGCGCCGTCATGCCGTGGTTTTGCAGTTCGAGCTGCACATAAACCTTATGCTTACGTGCCATCGCCATGACGCGATCAAGTTGGGCGGCATGGATTTGGTTATACCAAGTGAGACCGCCGAAGCCGTCCCAAGCGCGGGTCCACTCGATGCCACACCACCACGGGGCCATCCATACGCGGGCATAATTCATGCCGTGCTGGTGCATCACATCAAACCAGTGTTCGTACGCGACGGTGCCCTGATGTTCCCAGTGAATCGAACGCAGAGGGCTGCCAGCGTCTTCCAGTGCGCCGTCTTGGCGTTCGTCACCAGGCGATCGCAAATTGATGCCGATGGGGTAGAACCAACTGCCATCGCTGCGTTCCCAGTAGCGCGGATCCTTGCTGGCTCGAATCGGTAGCAAGGCATCGCGTTTGGCGGGCTCAACGTTGAGGGCTTGCCAGGTGGATTCCTTCTCAAGCCAGGTGCCGCGATACTCGAAGCGGGCTTTGATGCGCCAGCGCCAGGTGCCGGGCGTGGGCGGCGCGAAGTGCCAGCGCCATTCGCCCTCATCACTGCGCGTGGCACGTTCGATGCCTTTGGCATCGGGTGCAAAGCTGACGGCTTCGTACCAGTAGGCTGGATGAACAGTAACGGTGCCTTCCGGACTTTCGATTTCGCCAACCACGTCGATCATGTCGGGGTCGTAAGGATTGGCGCTGCGCTGGTTGAGATCAAAGGAAACGTCGAGGGTTTCAAAACAACTCAGCCGCGTGGTGCTGGCGTCGAGATCGAGAATTTTCAAGGCAGGGAAGGGCTCGGCCGGCCAGCCAAAGCGCATGAAGCGATCGAGCCGCACCGTGCTGTCAGGGCTGAGTTGATGGCCGTAGCCTTGGATTCCTATATGACGGATACGGCGGCGTTGGGTGCCATCCCAGGGCGTGGTGTGGCCTACCGGTTGCCAGGTGGCGTAGGGGCTGAAGTCGATACCGACGCTGCACCACGGGGCATTGGCGGCAATCAGGTCGAGCCGTTGTTGGTACCAGCGATGTTGTTCATCGGTTACCCAGGCGAACAGTTGCAGCGCGCCAGATTTAGCCGTGAGTTGAACGTCAAATTCGAGCCGATCGAGATTGAACACGTTGGCGTCTAAGCTGCGGACCAAGTCGAGAACGGCGGGCCGGTCATCGGCGCAGGTGACGCGTAGGGCGGCGCGGTTGGAACTCGCCTCGCCTTGTTCGCGCACCGCTGCCTGCCCACTGAGCGAGGCGAAGCCGTCGGTGTGGTTTTCAAAGTCAAGCCACGGGCGTTCGTCGCGACGGCGCGGGTCGTAAGGCACTGCCTGAGGATGATCGATGATCAGCGGGCGCGGGTCGTCGCGTAGTAAGTCGCGCACGGAGGTGATCAGTTGGGTCAGGGCGCGGCGGTCGTCTTCGCCGGTGGCAGGCACCTTACACGATACGCGCCATTGCTGCAGGCTGGGTGCGGCGCGGCAGCGGGCGACTACGTTGCGGGCGTGCCACAGCAGGTCGGCGTGGGCATCACTGTTGGCGTACAAGTCAGAGGGCCAGGTCCAGCCGCCCTTGACGCTGACATGCCAGGGGCTGAGTCCGAAGCGGAAGCTGCCGTGCTCTTCAAATAGGGATTGCGGCAGCAGGTCTATGGCGGTGGCGCCGGCAGCAACGGCAGCGTCGAGCGCGGCGGCTGGTTGATGCGCGAGCAGGGCAGTGCCGCGATAGTGAGTCCAATCGGCGCGCCAAATCAGGAACGGGGCCAGGGCAGGTTCGGCGTTGACCTCCTGCCGTTCGGCATCGTCACCGGGTTTGGCGACCACCAGTTGGCCGTGACGGCTGGGGGTGGCGCGGGTCAGTGGAGCCACGCCCGTTGCCAGCGGCGCACCTGGTACCGTGCGCAGCGCTGGCATCGGGGGTGAAGTCCAGGTTTCGGTGCGCAGGCGCCAACCGCTGGCGATGACCTCGTCTGGGCGCAGGCGCACGCACCACATGCTCGGGCCACGGATGTGAACGCGGCCGAGTTGCGGTGCCAGCCGCCGTTGTGGGAAGGCCGGAATCGAGCCACCGTCGGCGCGCACGAGGTCGACACGCCTGGGGTCGTCGCCCTGTACGCCGAGTAGTCTGACTTGGAGTTCGCGCCAGGGGCCGCGGTCTTGAACGCCGCCGCCGAGCACCTGGATCCGAGGTTCACTCTCCGTGGTGCCCTGCTCGAGCTGCACGCGGCCGGTCAGATGGCCTACTTTGGAGGCGATGCCAAAGCTGCGGACCCACAGCTCTTGAGCGCCGGCTAGGGCGTCGTCATCGAGCAGACCATCGGGGCCGCTCCAGGCTTCAGGGCTGAAGCGAATGCTCAGCTTGCCGGTGCGCTCGGGATCGGCCGGCAGCGGCATGGCGGTGGCAAAAAACCGGCCGTCGTTGGTGACCAGGCAACACTCGAGCCAGGCGAGCTGGCTGAGCTGGGACCAGTCGGCCTCAAGCACGATTCGGTCGCCCATGTTGACCGCAATGGGATCGAGGGCGAAGGCCTGCTTGGTGTCGGGTTCGACATACAGATCGAGTGGCCAGTGCACGGCAGCGGCGGCAGACCAAGTCGTGAAAAAGATGAGCAGAGCGAGGCGCAACAACATGGATGTCGGTTGTACGCCTTGAGTGGGCGCGGCGTTCATCGGAACGTGGGGCACGGTAGCAATGGCACTCACTCGGGGGGGTCGTCCAGTTCGATGTCTTCTACTTCGGCTGAGCGGGTTTCGCCGAAGCGTGCGCGACGCACCGGTGGGGCCATCTTAGAAATTCGCGAAGGGCCTGATTCGGCGGCGGCGTCTTCGGTGCTGTTGCGGCGCTCATCAAGGGTTGAGGCACGGCGTGAGTCGTCGTTTGAAACGGTTGAGGCGCGGCGTGAGTCGTCGTCGGATTCGCTGTCGCGGCGGCGATTGCGAATCTCCTGGGGCAGCCGATGCGAGCCGCTGGCGCGACGCTGGTCGGCGGGTGGGATGGCGCTTTGCTCGCCCGAATTTTCGCCGCGCACCGCAACCCGTTTGCCCGACAGGTTGGCTTGGCGCGAGAACCGTGAGTTGGCCATCGCGAAGGCGCCCGAGTCTATCTGCTCGCCTTCGAGCGCTCGCCCGGCGATGAAGTGCTGTACCCAGGGGAGTTCGCTCGATTCAATCTGCTGGGGGGTGCCCTGCGCCACGATGCGGCCCTGGTCGAGCATGATGATGCGGTCGGCGATGGTGAAGGCGCTCTTGATATCGTGAGTCACCACAACCGAGGTGACGCCGAGCGCCGAGCGCAGGCGCAGGATGATCTGATTGATGACGTCGGTGGTGAGCGGGTCGAGGCCCGAGGTGGGCTCGTCGTACAGGACCACTTCAGGCAGGTCGATGATGGCGCGCGCCAACGACACACGCTTTTGCATACCGCCAGACAGGTCGGGCGGCATCTGATGAATGGTGTGGGCTAGGCCCACCATACTCAGGCGTTCGCGGACCCGACGCTCGATCTCGCTGTCTTCCACGCGGCTCTGGTAGAGGGGGAAACCTACGTTTTCTAAGATGCTGAGGCTGTCGAACAGGGCGCCGCCTTGGAACACGTAGCCCAGCCGGCGGCGCAGCGTGAGCTGCTCCTTCTTCGTCAGCGTGTGGATCTCATGGCCGAACACCGAGGCGCGTCCGGTGGAGGGGGTCATGAGGCCGATGATCAGCTTGAGAGTCACGCTCTTGCCGGTGCCGGAGCGCCCCAGGATGACCACAGTTTCGCCCCGTTCGACGCTGAAGCTAACGCCCTTAAGCACCTCACGGTTGCCAAAGGACTTGGACACATTCTCCACGACGATCACCGGATCATCCGCCATCGCCTGACCCTAGCAGGCCGTTGAAAAACGGCCAGCGGGGGGTTGAAGGGGGGTCGCAGACACCCCTGGGTAAAGAGCCGCCTCAAGAAAACCGTGGAAAATGGCGACTGCAGGTCGCCCAAGATATTTTTGAGGATAGCAGGCTGGTGAATTTCAACAGCCTGCTTGGCGCTTGCAGGCGCGCGCCAAGGGCCTGACGCTAGCATCCAGTATGTATGTCTACGGACACCGCGGCGCTGCTGGCGAGGCCCCCGAGAACACCCGGGCCGCGGTGCGGCAGGGTCTGGCGGCTGGCAGTGACGGTATTGAGATCGATGTGCGGCTGGTTGACGGTGCGGTGGTGGTGCTGCATGACGCCACCCTTGATCGAACCACTAGCGCCAGCGGCCTTGTGTACGAGCGCAGCGCTCAATCCCTCGAGTCGATCCTGATCGAGGGCGAATCGCTCCCGCTGCTGGCCGATATCGTAGCCGAGATGGATGCCCGGCGGCTCAATATCGAATTGAAAGATGTGGCGGTGGCGCAGGTGGTGGCGGCGATGTGGGACGGTCGGGCGGATTGGCTGATCTCGTCGTTCTTGCCGGAGGCCTTGGCACGTATAGCCGTTGCTGCGCCTGGCCTGTCGCTGGCTCTGTGTTCAGACCAGCCCTCGCAAACTCTGCAGGTAGCCCTCGATCTGGGCTGTCAGGCCCTGCATGGCCCCTGTTCTCAGATCAATGGTGATCTGGTGGCGGCCGCTCAAAAATCCGGGTTTCAGGTAGCTGCGTATACCTGCAATGACCGAGCGCAGGCCCAGCGTTTGGCGGTGCTGGGCTGTGATGCGATTTTTACCGACCGACCCTCGGTGCTCGTGCCGGGTTGCGCGCAGTGGTGATGGCTGCTTACCAGCGCTTTACCAGCGCTGCGGACGGCGTGGTTCCGGACGCGGTGCCGGCACAACTTCGACGCCCTCGGGGAGTTCGCCAAAGCCGGTGTAGCTGCGTCGCCCTTGAATCCGCGATTTCTCTTTGCGGTAGAAACTGCGGCCGAAGCCCAAGCCGTCTTCCTGCGCTGCCTGGTCGAGCAGGGGGCCGGCCATGCTGGTTTTTCCGGCGGCTTCAAGCAGGCGTGCGCGCACGTAGAGATTCTCATGGTTCTTGCCGAAGTCGTCGGCGAGGTCGAGGTACTCATTGGCTAACTGGGTGTTCTTGATGCCAGGATTGGCGGAGGTGCCGGCAATCAGCGCCAAGTAGGCATAGGCGCGTGATGACAGCTCGTCGACCTCTAAAACGCCCGCCAGGATCTCTTGAGCCCGTTCGTCTTCCCCGGCCCAGATGCAGGCGCGGGCATAATCGATGTGGACCAGCATCTTGAGGTAAATGCTGCGGCCACGCTTTTGCTCGAGGACCGGGAAGCCACCTTTTTCGACGCCGACTTCGAAGTAATCCATCGCCTCTTC
>JAQIBG010000034.1 GCA_027859175.1 Planctomycetota bacterium
CCAAAACTGCATGGGTTCCAGATAGGAACCGGATCAGTGCGGGCGATGAGTTTAATTCGGCCACATCCAACGCAGCGACACGACACTCGCCTCCTGGGGGTGTCGCCGCCCCCGGCGACATACGCTCGACGAAACGATCATTGCACACAAACACGCCTGTCGCGCGCCCCCACCCACGCACACTACCCCTACCAACCCTCGCGCCCTCGCGCCCTCGCGCCCTCGCGTTACCCAACCACGTCAAATCACCGCTCGACGTAATAATAGAAACTAGTGAAGCGGCCGTCGATACGGAAGCGGTTGTTGGTTATTTCGAGGGATTCGCCGCGGGGAACGCCGTGGAGGTCGCAGGCGCGAACTGAGCGGATCGGCTTGCCACTGAAAGCCAGGGTGGCCTGGACGGGTTCGAGGAGCAGTGGCGCGCTGCCGGGTGACAGCAGTTGGCTGCCGTCGTCACTGAAGCTGGCATCCGTTTGCCGGTCGCGAGCCAGAGCGGTCACCAGGATGCGCCGCGAATCGATGATATCGCGACCGTCGAGGCTGGTCACCAATAGACTCACGAAGGGCGTGACCACATCGCGCACCTCGAGCGCGCCGAGCGTGTAGTTGTGCCCAGCGGCGAAGCCGACCACACCTGCACTGCGCGGGCTGTGAATCTGCACCACGCGACGCTGCACGTCCCAAGTCAGGGAGTCGGTTTTCAAGACATCGCCGAAACCAGCGATCTGACGATCGAGATTCAAGGCCGGGCCCGGCGGTGCGTCGAAGGCGATCGGGGCGCGCCCGAGTGCGAAGACGCGTGGCGACAGCGTTGTCGCGCCGCTACTGTCTTTCTTATCATGGTCTTCGCCCGCGAGCGAGAGCCCCATCACGTCACGTCCTGCGAACAACTGCGTCTCGTCTACCGTACGTTGACCCAGCAATCGGCCCGGCTTGACATGAGTCTCGTACACGGCCCGCGCCAAAGCCGGGAACTGCCCCATATAATGCGGCGTGGCGGTGGCGTACTTACCCAGGCCCGGCCAGCCGTCGCCATAACGGCCGCCGTGCATGGCGAAGTGGTAGGAGATGTCCCAATCCTGCAAGCCCATGCCATACATGGCCATCAAAGGCGCCGCCTCGGCCTTGTACGGATTCGGTGGCATCATCGTCCACTCGCTCACCGCGAAGGGCATGCCGGCCACCTGATGCTGGAAGATGCTAAACAAGCCGCGCCCGGGCTGGCCGAGATGACTGTCAAGCGATACGGCGCCGGGCGCAATGCGATGACCACCCTCGCCGCCGCCGAAGTAATTATGTCGATCAATCAGATCGCCCATGGTGTCGCAATAGAGATTGGCCGCCGCCGAGGCACCCACGCCCTTCCAGGCCGTGGTCACGATCAGACCCTGATAGTCGGCCTGACGCAGTTGTAGATAACGGTTCTGATAATAGTCACGTTGCAGAGTGGTCAGGTAGGCGATGAAGTCGCCGGTTCGCCGATCCTGACCCTTGAACTCATAGAGCGGACCGTCGGCACCCCAATGAAACGGCGCCTGCAGGCCGAGTTCGCCCGCGTCCCAAGTGTCGTCGCGATCACGCTTGCCCCACGCCGCGGCAACGCCGTCTCTATCGCCGTAGCGGTCGATGGCGAAGTCGTGAAAACCGCGCCGCAACATGCGGGCGAAGCTCGGTGGCTGGTTCTTGCGTAGGCCATTGAGGGTATGAAAGAACAGGTTGGACTCATTCTGAATCTCAATCGTCACCAATGCCGGATCATCTTTATAAGCAAGGCCGGTGTGCGGATTGACGTGGCTGAGCAGTTGGTGAAACGGCTGCCACAGCAGGTCCTGCAAAGCCGGGTCGAGATTGATGTAGTCGCTAACGACAATCGCTTCGCCAGCGGCCCCATCGTGGCCCGTGTCGATCGCGTCAAGCTCAGCGAACTTCTGCGCGTCGTAGCCATCGGTCTTGCGCAACACGGGGCCGTGATGCGGATACAATACCGACCATGTGCTGGAGATGCCTTGCGCCTTGAGCGCGGCAAACCAGGCGTCGTAGGCCGCCAAGCGCTCCGGATCAAAGCCCTGCTGCACCCCGCGGTATCCCGCAGCCGCCAGCACGGTATGCGTGCGCACCAAGTTAATGCCGTACTTGCGATACCAGCGCGCCGCGTGAGCCATCTCCTCTGGCGTCATCGCACGTCCATTCTGGCGGTACGACGCGTTGACCGCCCAGAACTTCACCGGCTTATCGCCTTCACTAAATCGTAGGCTATCGCCGTCGGCCTTCAGAAATCCGAATTGACCAGCCGGGGCCGGAATCAAATCGCTGCAATCAATCACGCTAGCGGGATCGAGCGGGTCGTCATCAGCCAACACCGGAAACCAGCTATCGGGCGCGGCTGGCGTGATCACCCCGGGCTTACGAATGCCGCTGGGCACAAAACCCGAATCGCTGAGCACGAAACAGTCAATTGCGCCATGGTGATTGCCACCGCCTTCAAAGCGAAATCGCAGCTCAAGCGCACCCGCGTCGAGATGCATCGGGCCAATGCGGTTCCAAGAAATATAGCGCAGGTCAGGCTTGTCGTCGGCCGCGATATTGACCGCGCCGCGCCGATCGCGCTCAAAGTCAACCTGCTGCCAAGCAGCACCGCCGACTTTATACGCGAGCTGCGACTTCACGTGATTGGCCCGCAGCCACAGCACGTACTCACCGGCCGCCGGGATCGTCACCCGGTAGCCAACCGTGCCCGGCCCGTCTTTGCTGAAATGCGATATCCACGCGCCGCCAGACAGGGCATCGGTTTTGACCTTGTCATACCACCACGGATGCGGGGCGTTAGATCGGGTGGTGGCGTCTTCGCCTTCAACCCAGATGTCGGCCGCCGTCAACGGAAGCCAGGCAAACAACAGCACGAGCAGCAGGCGCATATACATGCCCCAATCCTGCGACCTGCGCTGTGACGCGCAGCCTCCGACCCGCTCGGTCCACCCGAGGTGTCTGCACCGCAAACGCGAACGCTGCGGCTAGGACACCGCCACCGGCGCCAGCATGGCATCGAGTTGGGCCCACCAGTCCCCCAGGTCAACCATGCTGCCGGCAATGCGGGCCTGATCGATCGCCATGCAGGTGAGCCCCGCCTCCAACGCTGCCTTGGTCGGCACCGGGAAGGGCACGCCCTCAAACCAGGCCGCCTGCCGGTCTGACCAAGGCTGCCAAGTCTCAAGACCGGTCAGCGCCATGCGACAGTCGGCCGCGAACAGATCTTGCCCGTTGGTCACGGCGGCATCCGCGAAGAACGCGGCGTAATGCGCCGGACGGTACGGGCGCCAGGGATTCGGAGGAGCGAGGCCGCTGACGCGTGGCTGCGCACAAATTATTGCGCAGTCGCCGCTTCGCTCACAGCCCCGATGCCCCCAACTCGGTGAGGGTATTTTAGACCGGCACTGGCCCTCCCCCTATTCCCCCCTGGCGTCCTGGCGCCCTGGCGTCCTGGCGTAAATCTCCCCGCACTCGGGCGTACTCCCCGCACTCAAGCGCACCCCTACTCAGCTGGGTCGGCGAGGCTGCGCCAGTGGGCGCGCCAGGCGCGGGGGCTGAGGCCGGCGTGGCGTTTGAAGATGGTGGCGAAGGCGCTGGCGGAGGTGAAGCCGCTGTCGAGGGCGATACCGAGGAGGTCTTGTTCGCTTTCCTGCAGCAGGCGCTTGGCGCGGTCGACATGCGCGCGCCAGATCAATTCTTGAATACTACAGCCAAAGTGGGCCTGGATACGACGCTCCAAAGTGCGCCGCGATACCCCACTGGCCGCCACCACCGTAGGTGGACGCAAAGGTGCATGACTGCGTGCGCGTACACAAGCCCAGGCCGCCTGCACCGCTGCATCGCCACCGGCCAGGGCCTCGCTCGACGCGCGCACCACCACCCCGCGCGGCGGGATGCGCAGGGGCCGGGCGGGC
>JAQIBG010000049.1 GCA_027859175.1 Planctomycetota bacterium
CGCTGTCTGAAAGATGAATGGCAATAGATGGTCGTCCCACAGTGCCCATAGCGTCTCCTTGCAAAAGAAGACGCCAGGGGCCTCTAGCTCTTACAGTTATTTATGGGACATAGCACTAGTGGGTCTGTTCAATTCAACGCGCAGCCGGCAACACCCTTTGCTGCGCTGGGGTGAAAGGTCATGCGATGGGATTGTATTCTGCGAAAACCGGGTACTGGTTGATGGGCTGACTGGCGAGCCGGTGCTGCGCTTTGCAACGCCGGAGCCGGCCGGGCTTGTTATTGATGCGACCGGGCAATCGGGTGAACACGCCCGCGTCAGTAGTTACCTCCTCAAGGGGCATGTTGGTGATCTGACCGGCATCGGCAGCCAAGACCTGATTCTCGCGTCGAACCCCGGTGGGGTGCTGTGGATCTATGCCAATCCGGCGACAGGTACGCGTGGCGACGTAGGTTTGGGAGCGAATGTGACGCTGTACTGACAGCGCGTCCTCCCTGAGCAAGTTCGTGTTTAACCGCGTGGGCTTTGGGGTGGTGCTAATTGTGCAATGAGAGTCGTGGAATTCTGCTGCCTGAACCAAGTAGCCTGAACCACTCGTGTGAGTCCATTTGCGTCACCCTGCCGGCTGTGATACAACCGCAGGGTGAACCAAACGTATAAATGGATGAACCAAACATGACTACCACTGAACCAGCCCGTATCCGCGCCGTCGCCACCCTTCGCTCTTGGATCGAAGACGGCACCCTCGTGGCTGGTAGTTGTTTGCCCTCAGAGCGCGCTCTGGCGAGCCAGCTCGAGGTGTCCAAGCCAAGTGTGCACCGTGCTTTGCAGGTTTTGGAGCGCGACGGCTTGATTTCGCCAGCGGTGGGCCGAACTCGCACCGTCTATGGCTCCGTTGGCTCGAGCCTGCTGGCGCAGACGGTGGTGGTTTTGTCGTCCCATAAAAAAGCGAAGCATCATGCGAGCACCGGCTTTTCTGATCACGTTGCCGAGGGTGCGCACGCTGCGGTGAGCGATGCCGGTTGGCATTCGATGGCTTTTCACCCCGATCGCGCCGATGCCAGCGGGGTGCGAGCTTTGCTGGCACAGCGCCCGGTTGGCGTCTTGATTCCGGAGACGCGTGAAGCGTCCTTAGATATTGCCACGCGCTTGCGCGATGCTGGCGTGCCGGTGGTGGTCAATATTGACGGCCCGGCCTGGGTTGGATTTGACCGCGTTGCGTCCGATCACGCCGCAGGCGGCGCTCGCCTAGTGGAATTGCTTGCCGCTCGTGAGCGCCGCCGTCTTGGCACCGTGTGGAATAAGGGCGCGCAGCGCGGTTGGTGGCATGCGCCGCGCATGGCCGGCATGTCAGCCGCCGCCGCCGCGGCCGGTTTGGCGCCGGTTCAGTTGGCGATGGTGGCATCTGCCAGCCCTAAGCAGGATCCTTGGGCCGACGACACGGATACCGCGGCATATCTGGAGCAATACGGGCGCAATTACCTCGGTCAGATCATCGAGTTGTTGTCTGGCCCTGAGCCGTGCGACGGCCTTATGGTGCATACCGACACGGATGCCGTGGCCGTGGCCATGGCCTGTCGCCTGTTTGGTCTTGAGCCCGGGCGCGATATCGACGTGCTTGGCTATGATTACTACCTGCCCGATCTGCCGTACAGCGCCGATGCGCGCGGCCTGCTTCAGGCTAGCGTCGACCGGGATACGCATGGCCAGGGCGAAGCCTTGGTGGCGGTTCTGCAGCGGCGGCTCATCGAGGGCGGCGATCCTGGTTTCATCCAACACGTGCAGCCACGGCTGATCACGTTAAGCTAGACGGTGGAGGTGCGCGATGACTGAATGCACAACAACACGATACCAACGCGGCTTCACCCTGATTGAGCTCTTGGTGGTGATCAGTATCATTGCCATTTTGGCCTCGCTGCTGCTGCCTGCGATCGGCATGGCCCGCGACGCCGCCAAAGACATCAACTGCAAAAACAACATGCGGCAGCTCGGCCTCGCATCGATGGCCTATGCCGGTGACAATGAAGGCTTCTTGCCGGGTTGGGATTGGGGCCCGAGTTGGGTCAGCGAGTTTCATTGGCCGTACAGCCTGTCGTCTTACGTGGAGGTGAACTGGTGGTATTACTGGTGGCCGACCTCGGGGGGGAGACATACCCCGGACGTGAAAGTCTATCGCTGCCCAGCTGACGGTGGACGCACTGGTCCGTACCTGAGTTCTTGGCAGAGCAAAGGCTACCCGATTACCTACGGGGTGCACCAGCACATGTCGGTTCCGGCCTCGCCGTGGCAGTATGGGTCAACCAATCCGGTTGGTGGCCACTGGGGCTTCTGGGCCGGCACGCATACCAGTCAACTGGTCTCTGCGAGCAATTTTATCATGTTCTTAGACATGAACACCAAGGCCTACCACGTGTCGTGCAACACCGACTGGAACCGCAAGATCAACATGATCGCATTCCGGCATCGTGGCCGCACCAACATGGTGCATGGCGATGGTCATGTCAGCTCAGCCAAGGCTTCTGTTTTGAATATGAGCGACTCGGAGAATGTTGACCGTCTTTCGGGTGGCCGGCGATGAAACGCGCGATCCTCGCTGCGGTGGTGATTGTAAGTCTGGCGGGGCTATCCGCTTGGCTCAACGTTACGGCGCATATTGAGGACCCCGCGTTGACCGGCGATCGTGATGTGTTTGATCATGTTCCGGGCACGGTGCGGCTGCCTGGTGGTCGGATCGATGTGCCGGCGCCAGCCCAGGTCGAAAGAATTACCGACCTCGATGGAGCGATCCTGCTGAACGAATGGGTCGGCAAGTCAGTTGATGAATTTACTGCACGTTTTGGAGCCGCTGATGTGTATCAGCAGCTTGGCGACGCGCGTTACCTTGCGTTCTGGTCTTTGTGCCGGATCGCGGACCCCGATTTCCCTGGGCGGCATCCTGTTGCCCATTGCATCCTGCGTGTCACCCCGAGTGGTGACATGATTGCCCATTTGAGCATCTATGGCTCCGGTGGTCATCACTACGTCTCGCGTGGAAGCCCCGTGTCTACGCCCAAATAACGGAAGCAGATCATGTCTCGTATGATTCTCGCAACGATCGCATGCCTTATTGCGATCGACAGCCCACTCGTAGCTACCGAGCTTGCCCTGCCCCTGGCTGAGGCGACGTCTCTGAACGCTAACGATCCGGAAACAGGTAATGGCGGTGCTGAGGTGCTCGAACTTGGCGATCAGCGCATTGTGCTGATGCGCTTTCAGGCCGACGCCCTGCGTGGCCACACCGGCACTATCCGTGCGGCTCGGCTTGAACTGACGATGCCGAACGCGGGTCAGGTGCAGGTGCAGGCCGTGAGTGCGCAGGCTGGTGGCTGGCAGGCCGGCCAGTTGACCCAGGCGATTGAGGATGGCGCCGCCTGTTGGAATTACCTTGGCTACAGCTCGGTGAAGCACATTCAAACCGGTGAACCTTTTCATCGTTCGTGGCCAAGTGCGGACAAGAAAGCAGGCAAGGGCTGGAATGCAGCCTGTGTTGGTGCAGAACTCGGCGGCGGTGATGGGAGCGCGGCGATTGCGCTCACGCTTGGCGACCAGCCTTGGTCGTGGGCGAGCACGCCGCGTAGCAACTATGGCTTGGCGCTGACCGGAACTGGGAGCATTGCCCGCGGATCGTTGCGTCTGGTGTTGACGATTGACGACATGCAGCGCGCGCCCGGTATTCCGATTGCCTATTCCCTGCCGCGTGATGGGCGTGTCTCGCTGAACGTTATCAATGACAAGGGTGGTGTGGTGAAGCAGTTGCTAGCCGCTGCCCCGCGTACCGCTGGACAGCAGCTAGAAGTCTGGGATGGCACCAACGACAAGGGTGATAAGGTCGAGCCTGGCTCGTATCGCTACAAGGCGCTGCTCACTGACGGCCTCACGGCCACCTATGTTGGCGTGCTGGGGATGTCGGTTCCGCTGTGGGAAACCTGGCCTGGCAACCATATCCCCGCGGTCGGCGTTGACCTTGATGATGCCGGTGAGGTCTATCTCGCAGCTGGTTGCAGCGAGTCGTTTGGCATGCTTCTAAAAATGTCGCCGGAGGGTGAGCGGCGGTGGACCATGGATGAGTTCTGGTTCAATTACACCGCGTGGCAGGGTGGCCATAGCGTCGCGCACGACGGTGAGTACATCTATCTCTTGCAAGAAAATTACATGATCCAGCGCGTGGACGCTGGCAAGGGCTGGAGCAAAAAGAACGGTCCGCACAATCCACGGCGTTGTTTTGATGTCGCCATTGATCCCAAGAAGCGGTCACAGCATCCCGATGGTGGTTGGGGGGCGATGAAGCGCGGCCGTGGCCGCATGACCGCCGCAGTTGACTTTGATGTGCGCGATCGCGTTATCGTGGTGAGTTACCATAATTTCGATCGTCTGCGCTGGATCGACCCTGACACCAAGGCGCCGCGTGAAGGCAAGCCGACCAAGGCTTCGGTGTTACACGAAGTCAACATTCCAAAACCGCAGTCGGTTACCCTCATGGCTGACGGTCGCGCACTTGTTATCACCGAGGGTCGGGTGGTTGCGGTGCAGTCTGATGGAACCATCGAGGAGATCATTTCGGCTAAGCATCTCGTGAGTCCCTATCGAATCGCGGTGCACCCCAGCAATGGCGACATCTATGTTGCCGAGCGCGGCGATTCCCAGCAGGTGGTGCGCTTTAGCGCCGCAGGTAAACAGCGCGCGCGCTATGGGATCAAGGGCGGGCGAGCGGCCCAGGGTCGCTATGATGCCGCTGGCTTCCGTGAGGTGAGCGATCTCGCCGTGGCCGCCGACGGCAGTTTTTGGATCACCGAGGCATTCACCGCGCCGCGCCGGACCGCGCATTTTTCGGCCGACGGGAAGTTGGTCAAAGAATGGTATGGTGGCCAGATGTACGCCAATCGTTCGGCGGTTGACCTTGAAAACCCTGAGTTCGTGTGGTTTGACTCGCAGTGGGGCGAATTGGTTCAGGCCAAGGTCGATTGGACCACGGGCGATTGGAGTGTGTATGCAACCTACAGCTACATGTACCCCTTGCAGTTCACCTATCGTCATGAGGCCGGCACCTGGCATGTGCGCCATCGCGACGGGCAGACCTATCTCTGCAATGAGCGTGGTATCAACGTGATGCGTGTAGACGAAGCCAATCGCCGTTTGGTCCCGGTTACGAAATATGGTGATGCCTATTATCCTGGCGGCAATGAAGGTTGGCGGATGCCGGAATCCCTGCGCGACTTCTCGAGTTGGGATGTGGCCGAAGCCAAGGCGCGCGATCCCAGTGATAAGCGTAGCCACAAGCCTTGGCATTATATTTGGTCTGACCTGAATAGCGATGGCGTCCCAAGCCAAAATGAAATCACCTTCGGCAAAGAGTTGCTCAAGTACTCGCATGTCACCTACCCGGACAAGGACATGAACTATATCATCGGCTTTTCCGAAAGCCTAAAGGATCACGGCAAGTGGGTTAAATTTGCGAACAATGGCCTGTGCCGAATACCGGCAGCAGATGCAGCAAGCGGCGTTCAGTACGATTTTCGTACGCGGCAGATGCTGCACACCACCAGCGTGCGCGGAGTGTGGGTTGATCCAGCTGATGGTGATATCCTGGTTCATACCAAGAACGATGTTCGGCGACTGAGCGCCGACGGCACCTTCAAATGGCGCGTTGGCCGCAAGGGTGAGCGTGGCCGGCTTCAGCCTGGTGAGGTCAACGATCTGTACCGGCCGCTGGGCGTGGTACATGGGGCCTTTGCTACTGCGGAGGTTCATGATGGCAAAAACCCTGTGTTTGATCGTGATGGCTTGTGGGTTGGCCGCCTGCTGGAGCAACCGGTGGTGACCAGCGATATCCCGCCGGAGGCATACAAGTTGTGCGGCGAGAATTTCGGCGGTTTTATCTTCGAACATCCCAAGACCGGCGTGGTGTACTTCTTGGGTGGTGGCGTCAATGCTACTCCGATCTATCGCATTGACGGCTGGGACCGTTTCGTGCGCCTGGAGGGCGACCTGCGGGTCGACGAGCAATGACGACAGGAACAGCGACCATCATCGATGATCTCGCCGCAGTCCAAGATCTGACCCGCGCTCGCGCCCGTTACTTGCTCGATTGCATGGTGACCGATCCGAGCGACAACATTAACCTGGGTGGCTTTTGGGAGCACGAAGCGCAACAACAAGGTTACGCCGATACGCGTCTGTCCCTGTTTTGGATGCCCACGGTATTCGCAGCCTGGCTCGACCCCCAAGCAGGCGATCTCTATCACAGCGAAACGGCCTTGGCCAAGATCCGTCTGTGGCTTGATTTTCTCAGGCGGCGCCAGCGCGCTGATGGCAGTATCGATATGTGGGGCGGGGGCTTGGCTGCGGCCCCCGAGGCAGCCTTCGCCGTGCCGGGGCTGTGTGCGAGTTACCAGCGCATCGTGGCCAGTTCTGCGCCCGGCCGTGACGAAATCTGTGCAGGCCTGGAGCATTACATTCGCCGCGTGAAAGACGTGATCCACACAACCTTTCCGTTCACCAGCAACCACCGCTGGACGGCCTATATCGGACCGCTGGCGGCGGCGCACCAGCTGTTTCCGGAAGATAGGGATGCAGCGCTGATTGAAGACTACCTCAGCGACGGCATCGATATCGACAGCGATGGCCTGTACTACGAGGAGCGCTCGCCCAACTACAATAACGTCGCCAATTGGGGTTTGTTCGAGATCGCCGACAACTGGAATCGACCGGACCTGCTCGACTTGGTTGAGCGCAATCTCAATTTAATTCTGGCGATGCGGCAGCCCTGTGGCGAGGCGGAAACTATTTACAGTCATCGGCAAGATCGCGGTGCCCGTGGCGCGAGGGGGATGGAGTATTGGCTGTTCAAGCGCATGGCGGTGGACCGCAACGACGGCCGTTTTGCGACCGCGGCCGATATGTGCCTGCGGGCGATGCAGCAGGGCGACCTGCTCCACAGCTTTGTGCCGCTCCAGTTCTGTTTGGATGATCAGCGTTATCGCAATGACAGCGTGGTGCGTGAACCCCTGCCGGAACAGAGCGAAATCCGTTTTGCTGAAGCCCCACTGTACCGCTGGCGTGACGGTCAGGTTGCGATGACGGCGGTGGCCGACCCCGGTGGCCACTGGTGGGATATCACGCAGGGCGATTGGGGCGGCTTGCAGCGTTCTGATGCGGTGATGAGTTACCACGTTGGTGGCGCCATCATTGATGCGATCAAGATGCATTGGAAGGGGGGCACCGGCGGCTTCCGTCCTGAAGCAATTCGCTATGATAATGATGGCACCCTGGTGTTGGTGTATGCCGACCCTGGCTGGAATCATGTCGCGCATTTCCGTCCGAAGGACAAGTGGGGGCCGCGGCACCATCCGCACAATATGGCCGGAAGTCTGCGTATAAAGCGCGACAATGCCGGTGCGGTGACGCTGGACTATTCGGTGACCGGGTGGGACATGGTGCCGGTGTCGGTCGAACTCTTGATTCGCGAAAATTGCCAACTGGGCGCCGTTGATGCGGCTCCGGAACCCTGCACAAGGCGTGGCCGCTCGGTGGCCACCGGCGCAAGCTATCGTGTCGTAGGGCCCGACGGGTCGGCTATCCGGATCGAAGGCCTGCCGACGAGCCAGCACCGTATGCAACTCGGTGAAGACCGGGCCATAACCGGGGTCGCCGAGCAGCGTTGCCACCGATTGGTTTTCGCAGGGTTCAGCCCGCTGGTCTGTCAGTTACGTCTCATCCCTGATCCTGCTGGAGCAGAACAATGATCCGTATATTCAACCTCGTCTTAGGGCTGGTATTGATGACCGCCATGGGTGCCGCCGAACAGGCCGGTGATTCGGCTGAGCTGCCGCAGGTGCGATGGCCGGGTACTGGCCTCGGCGCGGATTTCAGGGCCTATAAGCAGCCCGCAACCGCGTGGAAAACCGGCCGTGTGCGCGCCAATGAGTATGACCATTCGTACCTCACGGGTGCTCCGATTGAGGTCGACGTTGATTTGGTAAATGGTGGCGCAGAGGCACTGGAAGTCGGCGGCACCTGGCGTTGGGTGTGGCTTGGCGAGCGCGCCGCAGACGGCAAGGGCGGCGTACAGTACGTGCCTGGTGATGCGTTCCGTGACGACCCCTTACCGGTCAGCACGATTGCGCCTGAGGCGTCGCTGACAGTGCGGGTGCCGAGCTTCGCGGCACCCGATCGGCGTGGCCTGCTGGGGCTGTACCTGATTGCGGCCGATGGCAGCCAGCGCTGGGTGACCAATGTTTTGGTGTTGTGGCCGACCGTGGCCGAACCCCTGCCTGAGAGCATGTTTTTTGCTGATGCGCGTGGCTGGCACCAATGGGCTCGCGATCTGGAGCTCAAGACCATGGCCAAGTTGGGTGTCAAGTGGACCCGGGCCGGGGTCAATATGGCTCAACTGATGCCCAAGCCGGGCGTGTTTAATTACAAAAAATTGGACCACGAGATCGAGTCATTGCGCAAAAATGGCATGCTGGCGATCTTCCTCGGTGGCCATGCGCCTGAATGGACCCAGCCCTACGGCCGCTTGAGTTGGCCGCGCAATAATCCCCAAAAGCAAGACAGCACGCCGAGCCCGCTACACTACGGTGATTGGGCTGACTATTGGGAGGCCGTGGTGTCGCGTCACAAAGATGTGATCCGCGCGGTCAACGTGTGGAACGAGCCTTGGGAGGCCGGCGGCATTTCCAACTGGGGTGGTACCGGTGCGCATTACCGCAACCTGCAGCGCTTCGCCAAACTTGGTGTGATGCGCGGCGATCCAACCGTGTTGGTAGGCGGCAACGACTCCGACTTGAACATCGTCGATAACCTGATGTGCGACCCGTCATGGCGCAGCTACACTGATATCATGACCGTGCATGGTGCGTCTTTGCCGGGTGCCTTGGTGCACGCACTTGAGCCCGATATGCCGATCTGGCAAACCGAGTTGTGGTATACGGCGCAGGTCGATCGCTCGGTGCAATGGCAGTTGTTCGAGGCCGGTCGCGGTGTGAAGAAGGTCAATCTTTTGGTGTTGGGAAATGCGTACAGTGCGGGCTATAAGGCCGGTGGGTATTACGGACCGAAGAAGGGCAATGTCGTTGATGTTATCCCGCAACCGAATGCCGCGGGCTACAATACGATGAGCCATTTCCTTGAGGGGATGGACTTTGTCCACGAGCCAAGTCCAACCCATTTGCCGTACCAGTTCGTGTTCAAGCGGCGTCAAGCGACCACCGATGCGGCGACTCACGGCGCGGTGGCGGTCGTGTTTGGCCAGAACATTGAGCCCGATAAGTCGATGTGGTGGCAGGTGAAAGCGGGCCCTGATGCGAAGATGCGTTTCGTGCCTACGGGCGCTATCAGCGGCGTGTATGATCGTTTCGGAACGCCCTTTCCACAGCTGGATGACGGCAGCTATATGCTGCCGTGCGATACCCGCCCGGTTTATGTCACGGCAGCAAGCGTGGAGGCCCTTGAGGGTTTGCACAATCAGATCACGGTTGTGAGTTATGAACACCCGGTCCAACTGGGTCTGCACGACCCTACGGCCTTGTTTGCCAAGGGTGTTCAGTTTGGCGTGCAGGTGACCAACGCGATGTCGATGCCGATGCCGGTTGAGGTGGAGGTGCGCGGACCCGACGGCTGGCGCTTTAGTGTGGTGGCGCAGCACGCGCAGCCGGTGGCACCGGGTGCTAGCGTAGTAGTGCCGGTGCGCATTGAGGAGCTTGGCGAGTACGCGAGCGGTGTGGTGCCAGTGACGATTACGGCAAGCACCCCGCTGGGTGCGATTGAGTGGAATGAGCCGATGCGCTCGCGCGTGATTCCGCGTTTTACGCCCACCATTGGCGGCGGCATTGCCGAGTGGCACGAAGCTGGCATCGACGGTGCCATTGTGACGCCCAGCAGCACCGCCGACGATGCTTTGTTGGCCGCCATGCCGTGGGAAAGTATTTCGAGTGAAGAGGGTAATCTTGGCCGTTGGGCCTTGGCCTATGATGACCGTTACTTGTACCTGATGGCTCAGTTGCGCAGTGAACAGCGCGGTGACTTGCCGTGGGATCAAACCCGCAGCGACTGGTATGAGCTGCACCCGGGTGGCTACGCCTACAAGCGGGCGCCTGAATTCCCGTTCACTGGCGAACAGGTTCAGATCGCGCTTGATGTGATGCGTGATGATGGCGAGCAGTTGTACCCGAGCGATCACCCGTTGCACCGGCGCTACCCGATGCGCAAAACCGACTATCTGTTCGGGTGCTATGAAACGCGACAGGGCGGATCGCAGGCGTGGATGTATCATCGCCCGGGCGGTCCGTGGCGGCATCGCTACCCGTTCTCGCCGATGACGGGGCAGGATCAGATGGTGCCCCCAGGCACGCTCGTGTCGGTGACGCGGGACGAGGAGACCCACCTGACCACCTTTGAGATGGCTTTACCGCTGGCCTTGATGCCTGAGCTCAAGGCTGAACCTGGGGTCGCCATCAGTGGCATCGAAGTCAAGTTGGGCACGAAGGCTTGGAGTGGCCTGTTTAGCGCCGCCAGCAAGGGCGTGTGCAAGCAAGACCAGTCTGTATTCCAGCCCTATTGGCGCAGTGGCTACAGCGCCGAGGTGCCGTGGCGCTTTGGCGAATAAGGTCGCGCCTTTGATAAAAACAACACGGCCCGGTGGAGATCCACCGGGCCGTGATGATTTATGCCCTAGTGCTGTGTCCCGTAAATAACTCATAGATTACCCTGCTCCGCCTGCAGGTGGCAGCAAAAGCGGGCAATTGACTCTAGGATTTCATCCGCAGTTTTCATCCAAACAAATGGCTT
>JAQIBG010000064.1 GCA_027859175.1 Planctomycetota bacterium
TGCTTATAGGCTGCTGCATGGAAAACGACGGCAGGCCGATGCCGCTCTAAACAACGGCGTAAACGAGGAGCCTCGGTCAAATCTAGCAGCACCGGGATCACATGCACAGACTGGCACAGGTCTCGAATCGCGCGATCCACCTGATACAAGGCGGCCTCGCTGCTATCGATCAGAACCACGCTTGCCGCGCCCGCCTGCACCACCTGACGGCACAAGTCTGATCCGATGCTCCCGCCGGCTCCCGTAACCGCCACCACCTGCCCCGCCAAGAGCCTTGCCACTGGTTCCCGGTCGAGATTCCGTCGCGGCCGACGCAGCAGGTCCTCAAGAGGAATATCCGCCAACTGCACTTCGTCGTTGCCATCTAAGGCCTCACCAACGCCTCGCACTACCGTAAGGCGTAAATCCAAATCCATACAGCGCTGAAACAGCGCCCGCAATTGCTCCGCCGGCAACTCCTGAGCCACCACCAAGCGCGCCGGATTTTGCCGTTTCACCACCGCTTCAAGTTCATCAAGGCGACCAAGAACACGAATGCCGTGAATGACCGCGCCTCGCCGTTGTGGATCATCATCCACCATCCCAACTGGGCGAAACCGCACGCTACGACGCAAGGAACGCACCACCTGCTCACCGGTCTCGCCAGCACCCAACACCAGTACACGCTCACCCCGCGAGCGTAAACTCGACTCAGAAGCATAGCGAATCGCAAAGCGACTGCCGCCAGACAAGGCCATCGCCACGAGACCCTCGATAACGATAAAGCGACGCCCCAAGCCACCTATGTCTTCCAAAAACGCAAAGAAACCAGCAAAGGTTCCGAATACCGATCCAAGTGCAATCCCTGCACACAAGAGCACCAAAGAGTGAACACCGCTATAACGCAACACCGCACGATACATGCCGGTCTGCACAAAAAACCATAAGCGCACCACGGTCATCATCGCAATCACCGCAAGGCCAGCGCCATCGGGCTGACGTTGCAGTAACCAGCAGGCAAGCGCTGCCGACACCATGAAAAACGTCAAGTCTAACAACAGCCAAGCGAACTGCGGTCCGTAGCGACGATACCAGATCATCACGCAACTCCCGAACGAACCGTGCGCCACAAAATACGCCAATCCCACGACAAGGTTTCACCACGGGCAAAACCCTGCGCCACACGCAGCTTGTCTGGCATTATACGCGTCAGGTAGAGAGCCTCCGGGTCTTTGGCCATGGCCAATAAATCACTCTCGCTTCGATAGCGGATACTCGCAGGGTCGGTTAAGCCCGGCCGTCGCAGCAATAAAGCGCGTTGTTTAGCGTCATAACGTTCGACATAGGCCGGCACTTCCGGCCGCAAACCGACCAAGCTCATGTCACCACGGATAATATTGTAGAGCTGCGGCAGTTCGTCCAACTTGGTCCGACGCAGCAGCGCGCCAATCCTGGTAATGCGCGGGTCGGCACCAACGGTGATGGCACGGCCGCTACCGTTTCCCATAGTCCGCAGCTTAAAAATCGTAAACAAATGCCCGCTGCGACCAACCCGTTGCTGACAGAACACTGCCGACCCGCCGTCTTCTCGGCGCACCAAAAAACCCATTGCCAACACCAGGGGCCACGCGCAAGCCAAGGCGGCACACGCAATCATCAGATCAAACCCGCGCTTACCTGGAACCGGGGTCATCGACGGCCACGCTCAAGAATATCAAGCAGGGCATCACAAACCCGATCGACCTGGTTTTCCTGCAGGCGTGGGTGCAGCGGCAAGCTCAACACTCGATCTGCTGCCACCTCGCACACCGGCACATCGCTGGCTTGCCAACCATGCGTGTCACGAAAATGACTGTGCTGATGCAAGGGGATAAAGTGAACCGACGTACCAATGCCAGCCGCACTCATTTGTTCAATAACCGCATCGCGATCGATTTTCAGCGCGGCCAGATTCAACTGGATGACGAACAAGTGCCATGCGTGGATCACATCAGGTCGCTCACTGGGCAAAGACAACAAATCTCCAGTCGCCGCGCCGGCCAGACGCTCGCGATACCATGACACCACGGTCCGCCGCGCGGCCTGCATCTGCTCAAATCGCTCAAGCTGCACCAAGCCAAGGGCAGCTTGGATATCGGTCATATTATACTTCCAGCCCGAGGCGGCCACATCGTAGCGCCAACGCCCGCCGCGCTCATAACGCCGCCACGCATCGCGATCCATGCCGTGCAAACTCAGCAAACGCGCCCGCGCAACCAACTCATCACTGCCGGTCAGCAAACCGCCCTCTCCGGTACAGAGGTTCTTGGTCGCGTAGAAACTAAACGCGACCGGATTCGGCCCCGAACCAATCGGCGCGCCGCGCCACGCAGCGCCGATGGCATGCGCCGCATCTTCAAGCACCAGCAAACCGTGGGCTTGGGCCAAAGCATGAATCGCGTCTAGATCTACCGGATGACCAGCAAAGTGGACCGGCATGATTGCGCGCGTCTTAGGGGTAATTGCACGCTCAACGGCAGTCGGATCAATATTGAGGGTGTCTACCTCTACATCCACCAACACCGGGGTCGCACGTACATGCTCCACTACCAAGGCGGTGCTACAGAAGGTCATCGCCGGAACGATCACTTCGTCACCGGGGCCGATCCCAGCCGCCTCCAAGGCCAGATGCATAGCGGCCGTGCCTGAATTCACAGCCAAGGCCGCTGGCGCCTGCACCAGGGCTTGCGCCGCCTCCTCAAACTGAGCACAGCGCGGGCCACGAGTCACCCAGCCCGACCGCAGCGCATCAACCACAGCTGCCACTTCCTGATCGCCAATGTCAGGCGGAGCGAAGGCAATAAAGTCATCAGACATCACAACTCTCGCTGCGGCGTAGGTGATACATGCAATGCCCTCTCAGAAAGGGGACAGATTCCAGAAGGAGTGTCAAGGTCGGACACCAGCGAATCTTACGCGCCAGCGGCGGAACAAGGTTCAGACTCTGATAGCGCAAGGTCCAGCCGGAGAAACACCCTCGCAACAAGGCGGGCGTGACCGGTCGCACGTTCGGATTTCGCGGACTCCGATAGCGCATATCAAAAACCAGAAGGTCTCCACCTGGCGCAAGCACCCGCCCTATCTCAGTCGCCATCTTGTCCCAATATGTTAGGTCAAGAATCGACGACAAAACTGTCCCGAGGTAAACCACATCGACACTGCCAGGGTCCAACGGAATACGAAAGCCACTTGCTACACGAAAGTCTATGTCGGCAGGACCGATTGCGCGCGCCGCTGTAATCCGACCCTCTTGCAGATCGAAGCCGTGCAATTGTCGCGGATTAGCTCCCCATCCCACAAGGCGACGCAGAAAGGCGCCCCTCCCACAGCCCAAGTCAAGAATCCGTTGTGAAGAGAGATCTTGTCGCCCTGCAGCCTGGAGCGCTCGAGCGAGGGCCTGAGCGTGACGAAACCATTGAATCTGTACATCGGCTTGCCACCAAGCATATGCGTCGCCATCTTGCTTGGTTCGCTCAGCGTACACATCAAGAACCCGACGCTCCTCAGCATCCACCTGCTCATTCATGACTCATCAGTCTCCGCTTGAGGGCAAAAATCCAACAACCGTCTCTCGCTAGTGCTGTGTCCCGTAAATAACTCATAGATTACCCTGCTCCGCCTGCAGGTGGCAGCAAAAGCGGGCAATTGACTCTAGGATTTCATCCGCAGTTTTCATCCAAACAAATGGCTT
>JAQIBG010000087.1 GCA_027859175.1 Planctomycetota bacterium
ACGGGCTTGCTGCTGTCGTCCCAGTCGGTGCGACCGATAACGGCTCCGATGTCTGCGACGGTGGCGACTGGCTTGAAGCCGGCTTTGGCCAGTTGGGCACTAGTCAGTACCAGCACCTCGTCAGGGCCATCAACGACGATGACCTTGTCTTTGGCGACATCGCTGGGCAGGGCGGGGGCCATTTGCACCCGATCGGCCGCCTGCCACGCCGCCAGGGTAATGGCGGGGTCGATCATCGCGCCAATCATGCGGCCATCGCGACCAAACTCACGCGCTTGGGCGGTAGCGTTGTGCGCGATGTCGCTGCGCATCAGCAACTCTTCTTCGTCGGCATCGGCCGGGATCATGGGGCCGCCAACGCGCGAATCGGGTGCCATGTGGATGTGGTGGGCCTGATGCACGAAAATCAATGCAGGTCCGATACAATGCTTCACGTAGGCGTGGTAGTCCATCGAGCCGCGGTATTTGGTGAGAACGCGGCCGATACGGCGGACCTCTTCGAGGTTGCCGCTGCCTTCGCTGTCGACATTGAAGACCAGCGAGCGCACGCCATTGCGGCGGGCTGCGATAATCGCTTGTTCAATACCTTTGGCGGTGATCTCGCCACCAACGGTGCCGGTGATTTTGACTTCGGCGTAGCCACCACCACGACCGGCAAAGCCGCCGAGAGCGGTGGCCGCCACCTGATTCTCTTCAGGGCTGTCGTCGCGCACTTCAATAATGCGGCCGGCCGGCATGCCGACTTTGGCGGTGGCGCCTTGGCCGGCGTCGATTTCGATCATGACCTTGTCGCCACTCTTGCCGATCACGGTGCCGTTGATGACTTGGCCATCATCGAGAACGATTTCGGCGCCGCACAGGGCGCCGGCAAACAGGGACAGGGCAAGCAGTCGCTTGAACATAGACAGACTCCGCAGGGGATGGACCGGGGATTCCCTCGAATGTGGGCCCCAATGCAAGCGAATCCCCTACGATTGGCGACGGGCGGTGCAGTACCCTCGCCGCGACTGATATGGTCAGTCGCGGCGAAAATTGGCTACTGCGCTGGCTGCATCGGGCTGGTGGCTGCCTGCTGATCCATCAGGGCAGCGAAAGGACCGCGGTCTTCCAGGTGGAAGCCATCGAGGTCGATAACCAGCGCTTTGGGATCGCCAACGTCGGCCACCGTACCGGTGACCACCACGGTGGACAGGGGGGCGATCTTGGCCATGTCGGCGAAACCAATCTGGCGTGGCTTGGCGCCCTCGTCGTCGAGCCAGCGGACCACGCAGGTGTTGGCGAGTAGGTCGGGCACGGGGGCGCTACAGAAGTCCCACGGTGCGCCGCAGGTGGCGGTGCACTTGTCTTTGAGGGCCTTCTGGTCGGCCAGCAGCATGATCGCGTGGCCAGGGACCCACGGTGGGTTACGGCCTCCAATCTGGGCCCGAATGATCACCGTGTCGCCCGGCTTGTAGCCGGCAGTGCGGACCTCGTTGATGCGCTTGGCATCGGCCGGGGCCACGTCTTTGACGAAGGCATCGATCAGGCTCTGGTTCACAGCAAGGGCTGCGGGTTCAACCGCGCTCAGGCCGAGCGCGGTGCACAGCAGCAGCAGGGGCATGGTGAGTTTGGTCATGGATGAGTCTCCTTGATTAAGAGCGGGCCAATTGGCGAGAGAGTGAGGTGAGAAAAAGTTTGGCCAAGCCGGGTACAACCAACAGCACGGCGGCCACGAGGAGGGCAATCGCGGCGGCGAGGGTCACGGCGGCGTCGATACGCAACACCGGGGCGATGCCACCGAGGCGTAACACGGTGCCGTCGAGCCACAGCAGCGGGGCCACCAACAGGCCGGCAGCCAGGATGGCCAGCACGGCCTGTTCAGCCATCAGCCACGTTGCCAGTCGCAGCGGGCGCCAGCCCAGCACGCGCAGGGTGGCCAGGGTTTCTTTGCGCGCGTCGGCCTGCGCGGCCGCGGCTGCGATGGCCCCAGCCAGGGCCGCAGCGATGAGCAGGCCGCCAATCAGCCAAGCAACGATGCGCAGCGGCTGTAGGCGCGCTGCCAGCCCAGCCAGGTAGTCGACTTCACTAACGTCAACCACGCCGAGGTCGGGCCGCATCAGGGTCAGCATTTGGGCGCTGCCGCTGGTGTCTCGCAGGGCGATCAGGCTGGCGCCACTGCGACCGGTGATGGCGTGGAGGTCGCTGAGGGGCAGCCACACTTCGCCGCCGGCGTAGCCAAGGGCGGCATCAAGCACGCCGGCAACGCGTAGGTCGTGATTCAACAAGCGCACGCTGTCGCCTGGCGCGAGTGCGAGCTCGGTGGCAATCCGGCTGCCGAGTGCCACTTCGCCGGGCTCGGGCCAGTGGCCGTGGTCAAAGGTGACGGTGCGCAGGCTGTGGCTGGTTGCGGTGACGCCGCGCCAGGTCACAGCTTTACTGTTGGAGCCACTCAGCAGTGGGCCCATGTGCACCATCTCTACCGCGTGCGGCCCAGTCAGCTGGCTGGTGATCGCGGGTAGGGTGTCGGCTTCAATCAGACTGCGTTCAAGGGCGTCTTCGGCGCCGCGCGCCACCAGATAGGTAATGTCGGGATTGGCTCCCGATCGCGCGGCGCGATCGAGACCGCGCTGCCAGGCGCTGGCGGCGGCGACCACGATCACAACCAGGGCGAGAACCAGCGCCATCGCGAGCGCGGCCAGTGGGCGCCGGCGCAGTTGGCAGGTGAGCAGCGTGATCATCATGCCGAGGCCCCCAGCGCGCGATGCAGATCGCCGCGCGCGGCCCACCAGGCGGGCACCAGGGTGGCCAGCAGGCCGCACAGTGCGGCTGCCACGCCAACCGTGGCCACCAGCCCGGGCATGAGCTCGATACCCACGCTGATGCCTTCAGTGCTGATCACGGTGGCGGCGCAGTGCACCAGCACGCCGGCCAGGAGCGCGCCGCCTGCGCCGCCAAGCAGGCCGAGCAGGCCACCCTCAATACTGGCAACGCCGGCCAGCACGCTGCGCGGATGGCCGATTGCGCGCAGCACGGTGAGGTCGCGCCCGGCGCTCCGCAGGCTCAGCAGGGCGGCGTTGGCGAGCAGCAGGATGCCGGCGATGGCCGCGGCCAAGGCCAGGGTGCCGCCGCTTTGCAGGCTTGCCGCCAAGCTGCCGGTGACCCGTGCTGCGGTGGCACTGAACGGGGCGGTGTGGGCAAGGCCGCCCAGTGCGGCGTCGATGCGTTCGGCGAGTTGTTCCGGATCTTGGCCGACCGCGCCTTGGATTTCGAACAGGGTGGCGGTGTCACGCAGGGCCGGCAGGGCCTGCTCGAGCGTTGCGTGGTCAACCCATACCGAGGCCCGATCCTGCATGCGCTCGCCGTCAATAATGGCGGCTACGGTCACGGTGATGCCGGCGCTCTCGAACGAGTCACCGAGTGCGAGTTGGCGACTGCGCGCAACCTGCTCGCCAACCAAGGCGGCGCCAGGCTGTGTGGCCAGCGCGGTGGGTGTGCCCGCGAGCACCCGGATGCGCGCGCCGTGTTGGTTCCAGAAGTCTTGGCCATTAACGCCACGGAAGGTGGTGGCGGTGGTCGACACCTTGCAGTCGGACACAGCAACTTGCTGGGCTGATACGCTGGCAACGCCCGGCACCGCAGCGATGGTGTCGCGGGCACTCATCGGGAGGTGACTGGTGCTGGGGCAAATGCGCCCGGCCTGCATCGTGATCAGTGGTTCGCCCGGCTGGGCTGCAGCGAGGTGCCGACCAGCGGCCGCCAGATGCAGCGCGGCGCAGGCCAGCGCTGCAATCGCGCCAACGCCAAGGATGGTGGCCCCGCTGCGCAGCGGAGCTTTGGCCATGCGCGACCACGCCAAGCCAAGCCAGCGTTTCATCCCGCGGCTCGCATGCTGGGCAGGGGCGTAAGTTTGCCGCGTTCGAGCATAAAACTGCGGTCGGCGCGATCAGACACGCGGTGGTCGTGGGTGACAATGCACAGAGTGGCCCCGGCTGCGCGGGCCTCGCTGATCAACACCTCGGTAATAGTAGCGGCGCCATCGCCGTCGAGATTGCCGGTCGGCTCATCGGCCAGCACCACCTCGGGCTGATGAATCAGCGCGCGGGCGATGGCAACCCGTTGTTGTTGGCCACCAGAGAGTTGGCTCGGGCGGTGGCTGCGGCGATCGGCCAGGCCGAGCCGGGTCAGCAAGTCGCGGGCGCGCTCGCGGTCGGCGCCACGGCAACTGCGACCTGCCAAGCCGAGCAGCACGTTGGCTTCGGCATTAAGAACATCGATCAGATGGAAGCGTTGGAACACCAGGCCGATGTGGCTCGCGCGCCAGCGATCGCGAGCGCCGGCGCTGAGGGTTTCGAGTTGCGTGTCGCCGATTCGGATCTGTCCGGCGTCGGGGCGATCAATGCCAGCCAGCAGATTGAGCAGGGTACTCTTGCCGCTGCCAGACGGGCCGATAAGGGCAACGACTTCGCCCCGCTCCAGCTGCAGCGACAGGCCGTCGATCGGGCTAATCGTCTCCGGTCCGCTGCGGTACGACTTACGCAGGCCTTTGATTTCGATGTGCGCTGTTGCCATGGCCGCTCTCCTACGGCAGGGAGCGGTCCGGACGGAATCCGGGCTGCGTCCTGCGCTGGCTCTTCATTGTTGTGCCGGGCACAGGGGAAAGGCAAGCAGCACACAAGACCGAATCGAGTATTCGAAAAAACCGAACTAACAGCCGTCGCGACTGAGCGTCTACGAGCTGAGGCGCATTATTCCTACGCCCCAGGGGGCCAGCGTCAGCGTTTTTGTGACGGCATTATCGGTGATCAATTCATGGCCTGTGCCTACGGGCACAGACCGCGTCTCGCCACTCAGATTGGCGCAGGCATAGCCCGCAAGGGCGCCATTTGCGTCCAGACGCGGCACTACTACCACATCGTCACAGTGCGGGAGCGTGGTGACGCCTGCGTCATGGCACAGGGTGGCGATGAGCTCGCCCCAGGGCTCGGGCTCGAGTAACCCGCCGACGGTCACCACGCGGCCGGCACCGAGACGGTGGTCAACGATGCTGGCTAGGCCATCGCCGTAGCCGCCCTGATAGTGCGCCAGCGCCTGGCAGTCCGCGCGCGGCGTGAAGGCCTCGCACCAGCTCTTGAGGCGTGCGCCATTGAGGCCCGCGAGACCGTCTGAGCGCAGTTCGACCTGGTCTTCAACCCACTGCACGGTGAAGCGCAGGGCACTGTCGGCGCCGATCAGATCTTCGAGGCCGCCAAAGGCGCTGTCGGTGAAGGCGGTGAATTGCTCGCTGCGGAAACCGCTCAGTGGGCCCAGCACCAAAGTACCGCCGGCTTCGACCCAGGCCTGCAGGCGCACGCGGGTGGCGGCGCTGATGATCGGCATCAGTGGCAGGCACAGCACGCGGTAGGGCTCAGGTCAGCGTCTTTGCCGATCACGTCGCGCCACAGGCCGCGCGCCTGCAGCGGCGCGTGAATGCGATCGCGGAACAGGGTCTCGTACTGCATGTTGTCGTCGGTGGGGTCTATCGACAGCGCCCACGCGGCCGGCGGCGACAAAGCCACCGCGAGCTCGGCTTGGGCCGGTGGGTGCTGTTGCAGCCATGGGCCGACCTGAGCGAACTCAGTGGCAATCTGTTGCCACATCGCGCGGTTGGGGCGCCACGCGCCGTCGGCGGTGACGCAGGTGCCGTGGAGCATTTCCTGGCCGGCCCAGTGTTCGCGCTACTGCCAGTACAGCACCATCTCGCCGCCCATCAGGGTGCTGAGCCAGGAGAATAGACGAACGCCATCGGCATCCATGTGGATGTTCCAGGTGCGGCCACCGGCCGACCAATTGGGCGCAGTTTCCAGCAGCCAAAACGGCCGGTTTTTTTCGCTGCGCAGGCGGTCCATGCGCGGCAGGTTGTAGGCGTAGTGGGCGCGGTCGGCGTACATGCTGGCGCCAACGCAGTCGCAACTGCCGAAATGGGCGAACCAGTCCATCGCGCCCACCAAGCCGGTCATGTTCGAGCTGATTGGTGCGCTGCTGTGTTCGCGGATGATCGCGGCTTGGTCGGCAATAAAACTGGTCCAGGCCTGATTCTGGAACCGGGCTACCGCCATGATCAGCGAGGGGTGATGACGCTCCTGGATTTCGCGCGCACCAACTTCGGCGCGGGCTAAAGGAATTTGCGATAAATTGTCATAATCTTGTGACCAGAACTCGAGACCCCAGGCGGCATTGAGGGCTTCGATGCTGCCGAATTCTTGCTGTAGCCAGCGATGGAAATTGGCCTGCGCCTCGGGGCCGTAGTCAAAGCCGTTGATCTCATTGTCGATCTGCCAGCCGATGACGGCGGGATGGTCGGCCAGAGCTTTGGCGTAGGCAGTAACGATGCCGGCACTGAGATCGCGAAAGCGCTGGGCGTGTGGGCTGACGTGGCGGCGCTTGCCGTGCGTGGCGATCCGGCTTGCTTGGGATCTGCTTGCGGCCTTTGAGCGCGGCGCACACGGGCCTGGTGATCTCGCCGAGGCCTGTCGGGCTCTGATCGACGATGAGGGTCTGGTTCATCTGCGCGTGGCAGATCTGGCCGACCTGCTCGCGGTTGATCGCAGCACCCTGTTTCGCGCCTTCCGGCTGCGCTTCGATGGCAGCCTCAAGCACTACCTGGATCTGGCGCGCTTACGTCAGGCCGAGGCCTTGTTGCGGCATACCCGTGACGAGGTGGCGCAGATCGCGCGCAGTGTTGGGTATAGTGATGCTGGTTGGTTTGCCCGTCGCTTTGCGGCGGTGTATGGCACCACACCGGCGCGTTACCGCCGAGCCTGCTAGTGCTCGCAGTGCGAGCAGCCGTTGCAGCCCTTGCCGTGCCGCGGCCTGATGCGCCACACCACAATGATGAGGCACAGCGCGGTAATGCTCAGGGCAACGATGTCTTGCCAGTCGCTCATAGCAGGGCGCTGCCAATTTGGAACACGGCCAGGGCCATCAGGTAGGCGAGGCTGTTCATCACCGCCCATTGCGCGATGGTCCACTTCCAGCCGGTTTCAGCCCGCATCACGGCCAAGGTGCTCACGCATTGCATCGCGATCACGAAGAATACCAGCACGCTGAGGACGGTTGGGATGGTCCACAGGGGGCTGCCGTCGGCTCGGGTATCGCTGCGCATCCGGTCGTGGAGTTGTTCGTCGTTTTCGTCGGCCTCTTCGCCAACCGAGTACACCACGCCCATGGTGGAAACAAACACCTCGCGCGCGGCAAAGGCGCCGATCAGGCCGATGCCGATCTGCCAGTCATAGCCGAGCGGCGCGATGGCGGGTTCGATTAGTTTGCCGGCGCGGCCGGCAACACTGCCGTTGACCTGGGTGCTAGAGATGGTGCTCGTGATGGTGGCCAGGCGCTCGCTGTTGGCAGTGGTGATGCTTGCGGGGTCGGCATCGTCGGCGGTGAGGGCAGCGTACTGTTCGGTGCTCATCCCTTCGGCGGTGATGATGGCATTGATCTGCTGCTCAGACGCGCGTGGGTAATACAGCGCGGCCCACAGAATGATGCTGAAGGCCAGGATCACGGTGCCGGCCTTGCGCACGAACATCCAACTGTTGCGGGCAACGGTGCGCGCAATCTGGCCGAGGTGCGGCGGGCGGTAGGCTGGCAATTCGAGCAGGAACGCTGCGGGCGGTTCATTGAGTGCGGTTTTTCGCAGCACGATGGCGGTAACCACCGCCATCACTATGCCCAGGGTGTAACAACCAAATAGGGCCAGGGCTTCAATGCCGGCACCATGTGGGGCCAGAAACACCCCAATGAGGAGCGTGTACACCGGCAGGCGCGCACCGCAGCTCATGAAGGGGGCTACAAACATCGTGGCCAGTCGATCGCCACGGCTACCGATGCCGCGGGCCGCCATGATGCCAGGAATGGCGCAGGCGTGGGCGCTAAGCATAGGAATAAAACTGCGGCCATGCAGGCCAACCGCGGCGAGTGAGCGATCGAGCAGGAAGGCTGCGCGCGCCAAGTAGCCACTTTGCTCCAGCAAGCTGATCAGCAAAAACAGCATCGCTATTTGTGGCACAAATACCAACACGCCGCCAACGCCACCGATCACGCCGTCGAGCAGGAGACTCTTGAGCGCGCCTTCGGCCATGCCGCCGAATAGGGCTGCGCCGAGGGCGGTGATGGCGCTTTCGGCCAAGTCCATAAAGGGGCCGGCTACGTAGTACACCATGAAGAAAATGCCGTACATGATCGCGGCAAAGAAACCGAGCCCGAGCACGCGATGCACTAAAATGCGGTCAATCCGGTCTGACAGCGAGGCGTGTCCGGGGGCGGTGATGGTGGTTGCGGCCCGTCGTGCGCTATGGATCCAGCGATAGCGGCTGGCGACGTCGTCGGTGATCGGATCGATGGCCGGGTGGAGTTCTCGGCGGGCGTGCTCAACCAGGGTCACGGTGCGTTCGTCGCCGTCTTTGGCGTGGTCGATCAGGCTGTCGGCGCCGGTGAGCAGGCGTTCGGCGTCGAGCTTGCTGTGGGCCTGGCTCGGCATCGCGCTGTTGAGCTTGGCGGCGAGCGTATCGATGGCGGTGGCGAGCTCGCCGCGCGGCGCCCAGGGCCGAGTTACCGGAATGCGTGCGTGCGGAATTGCGTCGCGCAGGGCGTCGATGCCGTGGCCCTTGTGGGCAACCATCGGCACCACGGGTACCCCGAGCAGGGCAGCCAGGGCGGTGGTGTCGATGACTTCGCCACGCCGATGGGCTAGGTCGGTCATGGTCAGGCCCACCACCAGGGGCAAGCGCAGGTCGGCAGCTTGGGTGAATAAGAGCAGATTGCGCGCCAAGTTGCTGGCATCGAGCATCACGATGGCGCAATCCAGGGGCGCCTCATGAGCCGCGTGGCCGCGCAGGATGTCGGCCGCGATGCGTTCATCGGGCGATGAGGGCGATAGCGAATAGGTGCCCGGCAGGTCGATGATGTCGCAGGTCTCGGTGGCGATCTGGCAGTGGCCAATGCGACGTTCAACCGTCACGCCGGGGTAGTTGCCGACCCGCTGGCGCAGGCCAGTGAGGGCATTGAAGACGGTGGTTTTGCCAGCATTGGGGTTGCCAATCAGCCCAATGCGGCGCAGCGGGGTGGCAGCTTGGTCACTGGTGATAGCGGCGGCTTCGCCGCCGGCCGTCGTCGCAGCGTGATCGGTCACGTGGATCGCGCTGGCTTGGCCGCGGCGCAGGCCCAGGCGGTAACCTTGCACCTCAACCACAATCGGGTCACCAAGCGGCGCGATGTGGCTGACGCGCACAGTTTCGCCCGGAATGAGACCCATTTCCAGCAGGCGGCGCTTGACCCGATCGCCGGCATCGACCTCGCAGATCGTGGCCGAGGCACCTATGGCGAGGTCGGCCAAACTGCGTTCGGCTGGGCTCGTGTCGGTCGTGGGAACGACGTAGGATCCACTGATCGTGGGCATGGACAGCTCCGGCTACGCTGGAGCATATTGATAATGCTTCGCAACAACGGATGCGAGCATCTTCTGCGCCGCCGGCCTTCTTGTGCACAGATTGCATGGGCGCAATGTGTGCGATTGGCGCGAGATCTGCATAAGGAGTGTTTCAGAAGTCACTTAGAGCGACAAGCATGCGCCTAGTCGCAATCCTATATGGTCTATCTGCCTGTCAGTACAGGGCTTGGGTGCAGGATGCGCAGGTCCTGGTAGTGAGTTGCAGGGCGAAATTGGCAGGTGGTGCGTGGTTGGTGGCCAGTTGCGCGTGAGTTGGCACAAGCGGTCGCAGTCGCTCAACGCGTTTGTTCTTGATAGGCGAGGGCGGTGTCTGGCCGAGTGAGCAGGAACAGGCTCACGCCACTGAATACGAGGCCATCAGGCAGCCCCAGCAAGCCGCAGCAGTTAATACCGATAGAGCCGCGCCGCGTGACTCGGTGGGCCACACCGAACAGGCTCCATGCCAGGAGGCAGGTCACCGCAAGCGACCAAGCGCAGTGCGCGGCCATCAGCGTGAGCATGATGCGTGAATGCTTTGGGGTTAGGGTCATCTCGCTGCCACGATGGCGAACAACTTGGCGCTGGGGCTCCTGCTGGGCGGCCTGTTGCGCGTTGTGCCAGGCGGCCAGCAGCAGGATGAGCCAGATGACTGTCATCGGAATGCGGAACAGCACAACATGAGCCAGCGTCACCCAAAAGGCGGCGCGATTCAATCGGTGGCCATTGTCGATGCGGTCTTGTCGTGACACCTGACTGAACCTGCTTCGCGCTACGTCGTCGCTGTCACGACCATGTGGCCGGTTGACCAGTGCTGGCGAGAACGCCTTGCCAGATGTCGGCATCGGGTGCGAGGGTGCGCGGGTGTTGCTTGAGGAGGGCCGTTGGCACGTGGACGAAGTGCCCGTTCACCGAACCGATAATCAGGCCGGTGCGGCCGCTCATGGCGGCGTGCACTGCGTGCCGCGCGAAACGATCGCACAGTACCGCGTCTACCGTGTTGGCGGCTGATGAGCGGATCTGATAGCCGGGGTCGAAATAGCGCATCGTGATAGGCAGCTTGATGTCGGCCGCCCAGGCGCGGATCTTCTGATCGAGAAATTCCCCGATGTCATGCAGTTTGGCGTTGCCCGACTTGTCGCTGCCCTGTGCGCTGTCGAAGCAGTGCTGGCCCGCGCCTTCGGCTACCACCACAACGGCGTGACGGCGTCGACGCAGTCGTTGTTCGAGGTAGGCCAAGATCCCGTTGGGGCCATCGAGCGTGAACGGCACTTCGGGGATCAGGCACAAGTTCACGTCTTGGCTGGCCAAGGTGGCAGCCGCGGCAATGAAGCCGGCATGACGGCCCATCAACCGCACTAGGCTCACGCCCATATCCACGCTATGGCACTCGGTATGGGCGCAGTCGATGACGTCGCGCGCTTCATTGACGGCGGTGACAAAGCCGAAGGTGCGATCAACGAAGGTGATGTCGTTGTCGATGGTTTTGGGGACGCCAACCACGGCCAGCGGATGACCACGTCGCTTGGCTTCTTCATATATTTCAAATGCGCCGCGTTGGGTGCCATCGCCGCCCACGCAAAACAGCATCGAAATGCCCTGCGCGATCAGATTGTTGACCGCGCGTGCGATATCGACTGGGCCTCGAGAGGTCCCAAGGATAGTGCCGCCGTCGCGATGGATGTCGTCAACTTCGTCGAGGTCGAGCGCAATCGGTTTGAGTTCGGCGTCGGGGTCGAGCCCGCCGTAGCCATGCCGAAAGCCGAGCACTTCGGAAATACCGTAACCATGGTGGAGTTCCAGATACAGCGATCGGATGACATTGTTGAGGCCGGGGCACAAGCCGCCGCAGGTGACAATGGCGGCGCGCCCGGTGCCGGGTTTGAAAAACAGTGCCGGGCGAGCGCCGGCATGCTCAAACAGGAGCGGGTCATCTGGGGGCACGCCGTTAACCCACACCGCGTCAGCCGGAATGCGGTCGGCATCGCTTACAAATTGCCGCGCGGGTGCGGGATAGGTGCAGGGGCCAAGTCGGGTGATCGCGGCGAGTGCCATGTATGCCTCAGGGAACAAAGCCGCAGACGCGCCTGCGGGCGGTTTCAGCTCTCGGGAGCGCATGCTAGACTTGGCCCAGGTCCTGCAATCAGCGTCCTGGTGAGCCTTTGATACGCCCTCACTATCTGACGTGGGCGACGCCGGGGCGCGTCTTGCTTGGTTAGCGCAAGTGGGCTACCATGGATTTCGCATCCCCGTCGCTGTTGAGTGCCGGCGCTAGCAGATGCAGGTGGGGGTACGCGTGGCGATAGGGGTGGCAAAGGGTGTGGTTGCGCTGGTAATAGCCGTACTGGCGCTCACAGCGTGCGGTTCTACGGGTGACAACCCGGCGCTTTTGCCAGAACCCGCGGCGCCTTCAAAAGGCGTATCTGGTCGCATCTTATTGGTGAACTCCTACCACGCCCAGTTGCCGTGGAGCGCGGGCATCCTGCGTGGGCTGGCAGACGGCCTGGGCTTGGAGTTGTTAGATCCGCAGGCGTCAGAGTTGCGCTCTGATGATGGCAGGCTCGTTCTCAAGATCCTGCATATGGACACCAAGCGCCGCAAGGGCGATGAGGCAATGGCCGAGGCCGTGGCGCAGGCTCGGAAAATGATCGCGACGTGGCGGCCCGACCTTGTGGTGACAGCAGATGACAACGCTGCCAAGTATTTGGTTGTGCCACATCTGGCGAACGGCCCCACGCCCGTGGTGTTTTGCGGCGTGAATTGGGATGCCGCCGGCTATGGGTTGCCAACCGCTTCGGTGACTGGAATGGTGGAAGTGCAACTGATCAAGCAGTTGGTTGATCGCTTGCGGCCATTCGCGGTTGGCAATCGAGTCGCCTATATCAAGGCCGATACCTTGTCTTCGCGCACCGAGGTCGCTCATTTCGAAAGGGTTCTCGGGACGACGATCGACAAGCGCTTGGTCAGTACCTTTGCCGAGTGGAAACAGGCCTATCGTGCGGTGCAAGATGAAGCCGATCTGGTTTTGGTTGGCAATCTAGATGGGCTAGATCCTGGCCCAGCCGAGGGCGAGGCCGTAGCCGCCTTTGTTCACGACGTCACGCGTATTCCGAGTGGATCATGGGATAGCTGGGTGGCCCCGTTGGTACTGTGTACCATTGCGACCAAGCCCGAAGAGCAAGGCGCGTGGTGTGCGCAGGCTGCGACCCAGATTTTGTCTGGGGTTTCGCCCGGATCGATCTCGGTGGTGACCAATCACCACGCGCGGGTGTTATTGAATATGCGACTCGCGAAGCAATTGGGTGTCGTGTTTCCGCCAGAGATCATTGAGGACGCGGAGTTTGTTGGGCAATGAATGGCCCGCGCTTGAGTTTGTTGGCCAAGGCCATGCTTCTGTTGGGTACGATGTTGGTGCTGATTACCGGCGTGTTGTTCATTCTGATTGAGAATGAATTTTCACAGATCTTACAAGAAAATCAGCGAGCGTCCTTTCATTCGAAATCAGGGGCTATCCTTGGCGCGCTGAATGCGCGCCACGCTCGTTTGGAGGCCACGCTTCAGGCCGCAAATTATCGCGAATCGTTTGAAGATGCTGCCGTGCGCGAACTGCGCGCTCGCTTGTACGACGCGCCGGGGGATCGCGCCTACCCGGTGCTCGTCGACTACTCCGGCGATATTGTCTTGCACCCTTCGCTGTCGCGGGGTGTGGCGTCGGGATATGATTCTCTGATGCTGGCCGAGATGCGGCGCGAGGGCAACGGCCCACGGCCAGATCCAGGCGGCGATGGCTGGCTGGTGGTGTCCGACTTCGCGCCGTGGTCATGGCAATTGATTTATCATGTGCCGCGCCAGGTCCTATTTGCGGATCTGTATCGTTTTCGGCACAATCTTGCGGCAATTGTCTCGCTCATTTTCGTCATATCGATGCTGATTTTGTATGGCTGTATGCGCGCCCTGACGCGTCCGATCGTGCGTCTGACCGAGGCCTCCCGGGCCATAGCCGACGGGCGCAGCGACGAATTACTGTCAGTGCGTAGTCGTGATGAGATCGGTCAGCTGACTGGGTCGTTTGCCCAGATGCGCACCGTTATTCAAAGCCAGTTGGCTCAGTTGCGTGATCAAGAGGAGCGTTTGCGGACCACGCTCGATGCGATCGGCGATGCGGTGGTGGCTTGTGATATGGAGATGCGAATTCTCAGCATGAATCCCATTGCCGAGCGCCTGTGTGGCTGGTCGGCCGAGGAGGCGTTAGGCAAATCGGTTGACGAGGTGTTTGTGCTCGTTGATGCGCAAAGTCGCGCACGTTCGGTTAATCCGGCGGCAACCGTGATTGAAACTCGGTCGGCGGCGTCGGCCAAGGCCGATTCGATCTTGGTGGCCAAAACAGGCGACGAGTTTCGGGTCACCGATTCCGGTGCGCCGATTCATTCCGATGCTGGCGTGATGAGCGGTGTAGTGATGGTGTTCCGTGATGTGAGCGGCGAATATGCCTTGCAGGAGCAGCTCAATCACAGTCAGAAGATGGACGCGATCGGACAGTTGGCTGGCGGGATTGCCCATGATTTCAATAACATGCTCGGTGGCATCATGGGTGCTGCTGAGTTGGTGAAGGTGCATCTCGATGAGGGGTCGCCGAACCATAAATTTGTTGAGGTGATCCTGTCGGCGTCAGAACGCGCTGCTGACTTGGCCGCCAAGTTACTGGCCTTTGCGCGCAAACACCCGGGTCAAGACGTCACGGTAGACGTGCACGCTGCCATCCGCAGCGCGGTGGCGATGTTAGCCACAACAGTCGATCGGAGGATTGTGATCGACCTTGATTTCCAGGCAGAAAATTGCTTGGTTACCGGCGATGAAACCCAATTACAGAATGTGATGCTCAATCTGGGGATCAACGCGGCTCAGGCGATGGCAGATGGCGGGCGGCTTACAGTGCGCAGTCGCGGTGTTGTGCTGTCTCCGGCCTATTGCCGCGCAAGTCCGTTTGATTTGAGTGCAGGTGAGTTCATTGAGATTGAGGTGCAGGATACCGGCGAGGGCATCGAGCCCGACAATATTCGCCGTATCTTTGAGCCGTTCTTTACCACCAAGCCCTTGGGTAAGGGAACCGGTCTTGGTTTGGCGGCGGCGCACGGCACCGTTCAGCAGCACCATGGCGCCATCACCGTTACCAGTGAGCTAGGCCGGGGCACCTGTTTCCAAATTGTACTGCCGATTTGCCGCACCGAGGGGCGCGAGGGGCCGGTTGAAGTCGATCTGATTCACGGCACTGGCTGCATTCTACTGGCGGATGACGAGGAGATCATGCGCGCCATCGCCAAGGCCTTGCTGGAAGACCTCGGTTACGAGGTGCTGTTGGCTTCTGATGGCAACGAGGCGGTGCAGTGTTTCCGTCGCGACCACGACCGAATTGATCTAGTGATTCTCGACATGGTCATGCCTGGCAATAACGGCCAGGAGTGCTTCGCGGCCATGCGCGCGATCAACCCTGAGGTGGCCGTGCTGCTGTCGTCGGGTTTTACCGGCAACGATGATCTCGATCAGATGCGTCGCGAAGGCTTGCGCGGCTTCATCCGCAAGCCGTTCAGCGCGGTAAGCCTGAGTCATGCTGTTGCCGAGGCGCTGACGGCCGAGCGTGACTTATAAAGAAGGTTTCTGGGGCGGCACGGTGGCTGGGTTGATGACGCTCTGCTGCGAGTCGTCGCTCCACTGGTAGCTTGGCTTCCAGATCTTCTTGACGAAGGGTGAGGTCATGGCCCGCAGCAGGGCACTGTAGCCTGGTAGGAACGCGACCTCGGAGCCAATCGGTAGCAGGGCCCCATCAGATTCGATGATCAGATGGTCGCTGCTGGCGCCCTTGATGTGGATGCCGGATGGAGCCAGCAGGTCAGCGGGGTCGATGTCTTGTTGTCCAATCGCAAGGATGCTCTGGGTAACGATGCCGCGATCTGTTGCCACGGGGGCAGACGCGAACGCGCTCTGGGCAATCTGTCCGCATGGCTGCGAAGGTTTGCGCTTGGATTCGATGACTTCGGCGTGCAGCGTTATCGCATCGATATGCAGGCCTTTGAGGGCATGGCGATGCAGGGTTTCGCGACCAAGGAGGAGCGCTTCGCCTAGGCGCAGATCATTGACGCGCCCGGTATCGGCTTCGCTCAGGGCCCACTCCAGGTTGGCTGAATTGCCGCCCGATACGGTGGTAAGCTGCCGTTCGACCTGAGTCTCAACCGCGCCGGCGAGGCTTGAGAGGGTGGCCATATTGTTGGCGTCGGGCACCACGCCGCTGCGGCAGGCGAGGTTGGTGCCGATGCCCATCAGCACAATGTTGGGCATGGCGATCGTGACCCGGACGTAACTTGCGAGGTCGTCTGGCATGATGCCCTCGCGCCGATCGCCAAGCTCGAGCATAAGGATAACCTGGTGCTGGCGACCTTGGGTCTGGGCCGCGTGCGACAGCGCTCGGATAATGTCTACCTCGCTATTACAGCTGACATCGGCTTGGCTCACGACCTCTTGTACCTCGCTGAGCATGGGCGATCGGATCACGGTCAGTTGCACGCTTGGCAGCGTAGCGCGCAGCCGTGCTATGTTGTCGATGCGCGAATCGCCGAGGCTGGCTATGCCGGCCGCGAGGTAGGTGGCGGCGAGCGCGGGCGAACCAAGGCAGGCCTTGGTCACGCCCGTTACCGCGATGCCGCGTGCGCCCAGGCGCTGGGCCAGTTGCTGGGCGTTGTGGCCAATTTTATCAAGGTCGATGGTCAGTCGCGGTGCGCCACTCACGAGTGAGTGGTCATGCGCGCTCTAAGCTGTGGGAAGGCATCCATCACCATCGACACCAGGCGTTGCGTTGGCCGGCTGAGCGCATCAGTAACCGGGATGCCGAGCTGCCGTTCGTAACGCAGCATACTGCCGCTGACGTCAACATCGCTCATGCCTTCATGGTTGATCGTGAGCCCAATGACCTTGGTTTTGGCGAAGGCTTGGATCATCGCGATCTCGCTGTCGGGGCTTGGCATGGGCATCCCCGGAAAGTCACAGCGTTCGCGTCGTAGCGGCGCGTGCTGGAGCACCACGGCGTTGGGACAACTGCCGCGGAGAATGAACGAGGTGGTGGAGAAAGCGGGGTGGCTGAGCGCGCCCTGGCCCTCAACGATGATGACGTCTGGGTGTTCGGTTTCGAAGGCTTCTACGATGCAGGCCTCAAGTTCGCCGGCGCAGAACTGCGAAGGTATCGCGTCGAGCGCCACGCCGTAGCGCGCGCCCTGGATAAGGCCGGTCTGGCCGGTGCCGACCATCGTTGCCTTAATGCCTACCTCGTTGAGCGAGCTGGTGATAATATTGGCCGTGGTTCGCTTGCCGATAGCGCAGTCGGTGCCGAGCACGGCGATGACGGGGCAACTTACTGTGGCGATGCGGCCACTGAACAGCCGGAGTTGCCCGATCTCCTTGGGCTTCCTGACGTCAAGAATCGACACCTTGTTGCTGAGGCATGCGGCCTGGAACACCGGGTCTTCATTCAGAAATTCGTGGAGACCATTAACCACGTTCATGCCCTTGCCCATCGCGGCCAGCATTACGTCACGGTCGTGCTGGGTCAGCAGGCCGCTGGAGGGGGCCATGCCATAGATGAACACATCGGGCACCGTATCAAGTTGCGTCAAGGCAGCGTCGAGGTCGGCGTGAATCGGGATACCACAGGCCGTGCCATCAAGGATGGTTCCGGCATCATGCCCGGCATGGCGGCGATCAATCACCGAGGCCACCTGATAGCGCTCTGATCGCCTCACCAGCCCGTTGGCCGTTTTGCCGTCGAGTTCAGCAAAGTTGCCATCGCAGTATACGATAGCGGTGGCCGTGGTGTGCCCTGAGGGCTTTAGCGCGGCTGGTGTTGTTGGCGTGCTGGGCTTGAGCTGGATGACTGCGAGGGCTTGGCGTGATCCATTTGACACGACTTTCATCGCAGCTCCTTCAGGGGCAGGCTCATCGAAAGCAACAGCATCATGCGCATGATCAAGCGATCGTGCAGCCGTGGTGACGATAGGCCGTGATGGGCGCAACCGCGATGAAAGACATGCTTCATCAACCGCGCACCGACCCAGACCCTACCGCGATTTCCCACGAAATTTCAAAAATGTTTCACGATGGGCTTTGGGGCAGGCCTATCGGCAGCCAGTCCGGGCCCGTCCTGGCCGCCGGCTAGGGGTGTCCTTTTTGTGGACGGCAGCCCTGATTCTGGCCTGCCCACTCGGGCGCGATCTGCACCCAAAGTGCGGCAACCGCACCAACAAGAAGCCCCCGCAAGCCAAGGGCTGACGGGGGCTAATTTGGTGGGCCCTAGTGGACTCGAACCACTGACCTCTTCGATGTCAACGAAGCGCTCTAGCCAACTGAGCTAAGGGCCCACGTTCCTTGCTGCGATGCTGCGTAGCAGGGCGGGGGAGTATGTCGATCGACGCGGGTTTGGCAAGAGGCTTGGCGGGATCGGCGCAAGGTCTGTAAAGACAGTAACTTGCAGCTCCCTGTTGCTGGTGATGGCCGGCCGAGGTTGGGCGCTCGTGGCTCGTCCGCCACGCCTGGATGGCAGACTGCTTTTACTCGTGGCCGATGCCAATGCCTTAACCAGTCAGGACGCTGCTATTCGCGATGCGCTGATCGCTGCTGACAATCAGGTCGAAGTATTTTCACAACAATTGACCCAGGCCGAACGCAACGCTATCGGCGAGAAGCGCCATCCACTGCGGCCGATGGAGACCACGGTCTACGCCATTGCCCCGTCGGTAACCGATCTGGCCTGCATCCGTGCCCACGATTATGTCATGGCGCCAGTGATCACCTTTGGTTCCACCGTCGCCGAGGAACTCAACCTCAACGTGGGTGACCGTATTGACGCTGGTCAGGCATTAAGCCTGCGCAACGAGCTCGACCCACCGGCCTGGATGTTGCCGGGTGGCGTGCCACTGGCGACCGGTAAGCGCAGTGCCTTGGCCAGCAATGCCAGTGCTGCTGTGATCACCTCCAGCATTGCCTGGATCAATGGCAGCACCGACCCGAATAACCAAGCGCCGCAGATTCAGGCAGGCCCCAGCGCCAGTGAAATGCTGGTCACCGACCAGGACACTGTGGTCTCTGTTAACGCCAGCGACCCCGATGGCGATGCCCTGAGCTACAGCTGGGATGCTACTGGTTCGGCGCCGGTGACCTTCGCCGCAGGGCAAGCCAGCACCACCGCCACGTTCCAAGCCGCAGGAGTGTACCAGATCAAAGTCACCGTCTCTGATGGTCGCGGCGGCGCTGTCACCAGCAGCCCTGCTCTGCAGGTCGAAGTCAGTCAAACCGCAACGACTTTAGAGATCTCTCCCTAATCGGAGAAATAAAAGACACCGTGCGCAGGGCTCATTCGGCGCACGGTTTTTTAATGTGCTTATATTCATCGGTTGTCTTTGGATTGTAATCCTGTCGTGGAATCAATAAGGGCTGGTTGCTTCGTCTTTACTGCTCACTGAATAGCTGCAGTTATTCTTGAGTGAGAGGACAATGGCAGGGTCATCCTTGGCGATTTGGCAAGGTCTGCTCGTCGTGCCACTTCTCGACCTCGGACGGGCGGGATCTTTGTCATTGGCCAACTGATAGATGGGGTTTGGGCGTGAACCAGTCTTCCGGGAGCGGTTTTTCGCTGAATAGTTCAAACGTGATGCGGCATGGATGTGGAATTCCATGAAGCTTGGCCTCATCGAATATTATTCGACTGGGGATGCCGCTTTCCGGATCAGCCCAGATTTCAATGGTATCTGGTCCCTTCACCTGACGTGAATTACGGCGGACCTTCACATAGCGCAGGGTTTTTCCGTCAGCGAGCTGTTTGGCTAGGTCATGTTCTTCGACGGTGTAGTTGACCAGTATCTGCCCCAAGGTTTGTTTGAGGTCGGTGAAGGGCACATCGGCCATGATCGGTGGCATGGGAATGCCACCAGCCCCAGGGCCAGCCTGTGTCGCGGCAAGGGTGCCGTCTTTCACGCGCCAGCTCTGGTGGCCATCGTAGCCATCGTAGGTCATCCCGCCTTGGGGGTCATGGCGCACCAGGAGGTATTCACTGGCGTCTCGCAGATAGAGCGTGCTCTGGTCCAGGCGTGGTTTGGGCATGCTCTGCGGCCAGTTTTCCTCTGCCGGGCGATGCGCTGCAGGAGCCGGCTGGTCGTCGACCTGGATATGATAGGCGCGAACGCCAGGTAGGCCCAAGGACTTGAGGATGTCGTTCAGGGTCACCATCGCCGGGCTGGGGCTCGAGGCGAGGAATAAGAGGCCGATGACAGCCAGGATGGAGGCCGCAGTCGACCAGAGGCCTCGCCTTCCCCAGCGCGGAAAGACGAGCGCTTGCCGCTGGGTATCGTCGCTTGTGGGTTCGGCGGTTTCGGGAGCACGAATGGCGTGGATGGCTCGTTGTACGCGCTGCTCACGATGCTGCTCGGCCTGGGGATCGTAGACATGGGTAAGTAGGCCATGAACGAGGCGTTCATCAGCGCATTTTTGGGGATCTGCTTCATGCGCGTCGTCCATTGCTGTCATTCCACCTTGGCCAGTACGCCCTTGTGTTCGAGGCATGCACCAAGCTGCGCTCGTGCTCGCTGCAGGCGTTTCTGGACTGCGTGCTTGGTGCTGGACAGGTGGCTGGCGATCCACTCGGCGGTACGTCCCTCCCGATAGTGCAAGTCGATGGGTTCTCGGAATGCGGTCGACAGGCGATCGACACAGTCTTTCAGCTCGTCAATGCGCTCGTCAAAGCAGCTGCCCGCCTGCTGGTCTATTTGCGCCATTCGTTGGTCGAGATGGTCTACGATCTTCTCTTGTGAGAGTGGGATCTCTCGGGCGGCTTTGCGATAGTAGGCCAGGAGCAGCCGCTTCGCGATGCCCCGCAGCCAAGCGCCGAATGGACGCGAGCGGTCGTAGTCAGCGATCCGTCGCCAAGCAACCAGCATGGCCTCCTGGAACAGGTCATCAGCAGCGGCCTGGTCGTGAACCGAAGCACGCAGGAAGGCTGTGAGCGAGTCTGCGTTCTCCCGAACCAGGATTTCAAACAGGATGAGTGGGTCAACGGCTGGTTGACCCTGCTCTGCTGATGGCAGCTCGGTATCGGTGTTCATGGCAATGCGTAAGCCCTCTCAGCCCTCTTGTCGGCTCCGCAATCTTGGCGGACATCTTTTTCGTCCTGACGGCTAGTCTGAGAATTTTTGTCCGCATGCCAGTGCTGCCCGCAAGGAGGGGTGGGCACCCGAAGATACGGCAGTCTTGCGCCATGAGGGGTTAGGCAGACAGGAACAACAATGCAGATCATCATTTTCAGACCAGAGACGTCACGCAAGAAGCGGCCGGCAGAAGCCAGGGGGGAATGATGAAACATCTAGCGGGATTCCTTGTGCTACTTGGCATTGGTATGGCTGGGTACTGGTGGATCGCAGGTGGTGGCGAGGAGGAGCAGGCTGCCGAGCCCTACCGGGTTGTGCGGGTGGAGCGGGGGCCTTTGCGCCTGTACATCGAATCGACCGGTACGGTGGAAGCGCTCAAAGAAGTGGAGATCAAGTGCGAGGCCAGTGGCGAGGTGCTCCAGGTCCCGGTGGATGTGAGCGATGTCGTTGAGGAGGGTGATCTCCTGGTGCAGCTGAACCCCCGCGACGAGAACTTGCTTGTACAGCGTAGCGAGGTGGCCGCACAGGTCGCCAAGGCCAGAGAGCAACAGGCAAACTTGGCTCTAGAAGTCTCTCGGCAAACCCTCGAAAACATGCGCGTCCGTTCGACCTCGTCGTTGGCTTCGGCAGAAGCACTGGTTCGAGAAACAACCGATCGATTGGCCAGCGCCGAACAATTGCAGGAAAAAAATATGACCAGCATGCGTGCCCTGCAGGCGGCGCAGACAAGTCATGCCCAGGCCTTGGCTGCGCTGCAGTCGGCACGGGTGTCGATCAAGGAGTTGGATGTCGCGGCGCTGCAAATCAATTCTCTGGAGCAGGATGTCGTCATTGCCAAACAAAATGTGGTGGCGAGCAAGATCGATCTGGATGAGGCTCAAGATCGCTTGCGCGACACGACGGTGAGCTCTCCCATGCATGGGGTGGTCACCGCACGCGATGTGCAGGTGGGGCAGATTATTTCTTCGGGCACGAGTAACGTGAGTGGTGGTTCCACGGTGTTGTATATCGCGGATCTCAGCCAGCTGTTTGTTAGTGTGGCTGTCGATGAGAGCGATATTGGGCAGGTGCGCACTGGACAGGATGTGGTGGTGACGGCCGATGCCTTTCCACGGCAGCAGTTTCCAGGCGCCGTCGTGCGGGTTGCAACCAAGGGGCAGGCCAACAACAACGTCGTGACCTTCGCGGTAAAGGTTGAGGTCACCGGCCCTGATCGTTCTCAGTTGATGCCGGGTATGACGGCTGATGCCGAGATCGTCATCGCCGCCAAAGCAGACATCCTGCGAGTGTCGGCCGATGCGGTGCGACAAACTGGTACTGGCGCCATGGTGACCATTCGTGCTGCAGATGATACCATCACCAAACGAGCGGTAGAACTTGGCGAGAGCGATGGCGAATGGTGCGAGGTGATCAGCGGCCTGGAGGAGGGCCAGGAAGTGCTCGTTCCGCAGGTGGCGCGCAGCCAGTGGCGCTGCGAGAGCAGCCAGCAGAGCGCCTTGGGTGGCTTGCCGTCAGTCGGCGGCGGACAGTCGCCGATGCCAGGAGCGCGGCCGTAATGATCGCGGTGCAGGATGTTCGCAAGAGCTACCACTTGGGCGAAACCGTGGTGCATGCGCTTGATGGGGTGTCGCTTGGCATCGCTGCGGGCGAGATGGTGGCTATCACCGGCCCCTCGGGCAGCGGCAAATCGACGCTGATGCATATCCTGGGTTGCTTGGATACTCCCGATAGTGGCTCCTATGTCATCGGTGGTGACCTAGTCGCCAACCTGGGCCAAGATGCGCTGGCCCGCATCCGTAATCGCCACATCGGTTTCGTGTTCCAATCCTTCAATCTACTCCCCAGGCTTTCGGCTTTAGAAAATGTCGAATTGCCGCTCCTTTATGCTGGAGATAGAGCCGCGCGCACCCGGGCGGAATCCGCCCTGCGGGCCGTTGGCCTGGCGGAGCGTAGCGGCCATACGCCGAATCAACTCTCTGGCGGTCAGCGGCAGCGGGTTGCTGTGGCCCGGGCCATCGTCAC
>JAQIBG010000092.1 GCA_027859175.1 Planctomycetota bacterium
CTGGGGTGGGGCCGTGGGCAGCTGGCTGGGCCCAAGGCTTGGGCTCAGCTGCCAGCAAAAAGAAGGAGGCAAACGGTGTCGTTTACCTCCTTCTTGCGCATCTTGGGTGCGGGGTTTCAGAACCCGCTGGGGACCTTGTCCAGCTTCCAGATACCGCGGTTGTACTCTTCCATCGTGCGGTCGGTCGAGAACTTGCCGCTGGTAGCGGTGTTGATGATGCTGGCGCGGGTCCACCAGGTTTGATCCTGGTAGGCCTTGGCCACCGCTTCCTGCGCATTGAGGTACGAGCGGAAGTCGGCGATCACCATCCAGTAGTCGCCCCACTCGGTCAGCGAGCTGACGATGTCGTCGTAGATGCCGGGTTCGCAGTGATTGAAGTGTCCGCTCTTGAGCAGATGCATCACGCGCTGCAGGTCTTCGTCGCCAGCGATAGCGGCCAAGGGGTCATGCTGGCCGTGTTGCGCTTCAACTTGTTCGGCGGTGAGGCCGAACAGGAAGAAATTGTCGGCGCCGGCTTCTTCACGGATCTCGATGTTGGCGCCATCAAGGGTGCCGATGGTGAGCGCGCCGTTCATCATGAACTTCATGTTGCCGGTGCCCGAGGCTTCCTTGCCAGCGGTTGAGATCTGCTCCGACAGCTCGGTGGCAGGTGCGATCACTTCCATCGAGCTGACGCGATAATTCGGCAGGAACACCGCCTTGAGCTGGTCGCCCACGTCTGGGTCTTTGTTGATCACATCGGCCACGCTGGCCGAGAGCTTGATGATGCGCTTGGCCATGGCGTAGCCGGGCGCGGCCTTGCCGCCGATGATCGAGCAGCGTGGAGTCCAGCCCTTGGTGTCGCCGCGTTTGATGCGATCGTACAGGTGGATCAGGTGCAGCACGTTCAGCAGCTGACGCTTGTACTCGTGGATACGTTTGACTTGCACATCGAAGATGGCGTCGAGCGGGAAGCGCACGCCGCATTCGCGTTCCACCAGGTCAGCCAAGGCGTGTTTGTTGTCGCGCTTGATGGCACTCCAGTGATCTCGGAATGAGCTGTCGTCGGCCAGGGGTTTGAGCTGTTCGAGTTGCTTGAGATCGGTGATCCAACCACGGCCGATGTTCTGGTTGATCAGTTCGCGCAGGTTGGGGTTGCACGCTGCCAGCCAGCGGCGCTGGGTCACGCCGTTGGTCTTATTGTTGAACTTGTTTGGCCACAGCTCGAAGAACTCGCTGAACAGGCCCTTCTGCAGCAATTCGGTGTGCAGTTGCGCCACGCCGTTGACCGAGAACGAGGCCACCACTGCGAGATGCGCCATGCGTACCTGCGGGTGGGGGCCGTCTTCAATGATACTCAAACGTGCTTGGCGCTCGGCGTCGCCCGGCCACTTGTTGGCAACCACGCGCATGAAGCGCGCGTTGATCTCGAAGATGATTTCCATCACCCGCGGCACCAGACTCTGCATCAGGCCAACCGACCACTTCTCAAGCGCCTCAGGCAGCAGGGTGTGGTTGGTGTAGGCCATGCACTTGGTGACGATGTCCCAGGCTTGGTCCCAGCCGAGGAAATGCTCATCCATCAGCAGTCGCATCAGTTCGGCTACGGCGATGGTGGGGTGGGTGTCGTTGAGTTGGTAGACGGTCTTGTCGGCGAACTCGTCGAAGCTGTCGCCGTGGGCTTGCACCCAACGGCGCAGGGTGTCTTTGAGGCTGGCCGAGGCGAGGAAGTACTGTTGACGCAGGCGCAGTTCCTTGCCGTTTTCAGACGAGTCGTTGGGGTAGAGCACCATCGAGATGTTCTCGGCGGAATTTTTTGCGGTCACGGCGCCGGCGTAATCGCCCTCGTTGAATTCTTGCAGGTCAAACTCGGCGGTGGCGGTGGCCTTCCACAGGCGCAGCGTATTGACCGTGCCGTTTTCGAAGCCGGGGATCGGCACATCGTGCGGAATCGCGAGCACGTCGTGGGTATCAACCCAGCGCACCGCGAGGGTGCCTTGTTCGGTGCGGTAGAATTCGGTGTGGCCGCCGAAGTGAACGCGTTGGGCGAACTCGGCGCGGAGCAGCTCCCACGGGCAGCCCTCTTCGAGCCAATGGTCGGGCTCTTCGTTCTGGTAGCCGTTGCGGATTGCTTGGCGGAACATGCCGTATTCGTAGCGGATGCCGTAGCCGGTGACGGGCAGTTGCAGCGTCGCACAGCTATCGATGAAGCAGGCCGCGAGACGGCCGAGGCCGCCGTTGCCAAGACCGGCGTCGGCTTCGGTTTCAGCGAGGTCTTCCCAGGCCAGGCCGAGGCCTTCCATCGCTTCACGGACTTGGTCGTCGATGCCGAGGTTCAACTGCGCATTGCGCAGGGCGCGGCCCATCAGGAACTCGAGACTGATGTAGTAGGCGCGGCGGCAGTCGCTGCGGGCGTAGGCCTGGTTAGTGGCCTTCCAGCGCTCCATCAGGCGGTCGCGCAGCGCCAGCACCAGGGCATTGTATTGGTAGTGGTGGTTCTGGGCGAAGCGATCCCGGCCGAGGGTGTAGGCGAGGTGGCGCTTGGTGTCTTGGGCGATGGCGCCCGCTTCCATCGCAAGCGGCGGCAAATCGAGCGGCTGCTTCAGCGCTTCGGTGGTAACGGTCTTCTGGGGCTCGGTGGCCGACATAGCTGACTCCACTGGAGGAGGACGGAGGGGCGAGGATGATCATGCTTACCGGGGGAAGGTGCAAGCTCTGACATGGGTGCGCCGCTTGGCAGTTCGATGGGGGGCGTAAATACCCTGATCCCTGAGTGACACAGCTGATTGGCGGCCTTGCGCGCCCGTGACGTATCTCACAAGGTGAATGCTGGCTGACACTTACGTCTTTGTCGACGTCTTCTATCCCTCGTCCAGCCGTGGTCTGGCGGCTGTAGGGCTATGAAGCAGGCAAAAAGGTGTGAACCATAGCCTGCAGGCGGCGTTCATAAGTGCGAAGGAACTCTTCCCATGGCACAAGACGATGATCTCTACGACGACGAACTCGATGAGGAGCTGCTCGAAGACGAACTGCTCGATGAGGACGAAGACGATCGCCCTGATGAGGTGGTTGCCGGCGTAAGCGCCTGGGGCATCTCCATCGTTCTGCACGTCATCGCGCTGCTGCTGTTGGTGTTCGTGGTGTTCTTGGAGCGTATGCAGCCCGAGAAGGCCCCGATCAAGGTGGTGCAGATCGAGGCGCCGCCACCTCCCGAGGAGGAAGAGAAGGAACGCGACATCATCGAGAAGGTGGTGACCGAGATCGAGGCCGAAGAAGAGGTCGAGAACCCGATGGTGACCGAGCTTGATCTGCCGGTCGAAGAAATCGAAACCGAAGACGAAGAAGTGTCGGA
>JAQIBG010000094.1 GCA_027859175.1 Planctomycetota bacterium
GACATCATCGAGAAGGTGGTGACCGAGATCGAGGCCGAAGAAGAGGTCGAGAACCCGATGGTGACCGAGCTTGATCTGCCGGTCGAAGAAATCGAAACCGAAGACGAAGAAGTGTCGGAAGTGCCGGCCAAGGGTCGTGAGGAAGCCGTGAGCTCCTCGGAGACCGGTGGCGCCGGCGCGTTCATGGCGATTGGTGCTGGCGGCGGCGCTGCTGGTGCTTTCGGCAACCGCAACGGCGGTGGCCGCAAGCGCGCGGTTGGTCGCTACGGCGGCTCGAAGGCCTCTGAGAGTGCGGTGGAGGCTGCCCTGCGCTGGTTCGCGCGTCACCAGAGCCCGAACGGCCAGTGGGACGTCGACGGTTATCCGCAGAACTGTCCGCTGCCCGGCGCCAAGTGTGAACCGGGTAAAGCCCACACCGGTGCCGACGGCGACATCGCTACCACTGGTTATGCGGTGCTGTGCTTCCTCGGTGCTGGCTACGATCACCGCACGCCCAACAAATGGCGCAAGGTGGTGAAGGGTGGCATCGATTGGCTGGTGGCGACTCAGAAGGCCGATGGATCGGTCGGTGGCCGTAACTACGAGCATCCGGTTGCGGTCATGGCTTTGGCTGAGGCCTACGCGATGACCAACGATCCGAAGCTCAAGGGCCCGGCGCAGAGCGGTGTTGACCACATCCTCAAGCGTCAGATCAAGAGCAAGGAAGGCTATCCGCTCGGCTGGAACTACACCTCGCCCAACACCACGCGTAACGACAGTTCGGTGACCGGTTGGAACGTCATGGCGCTCAAGAGTGCCAAGGCCGGCAACCTCAACGTGGGTAATGGCTTGTCTGGTTCGAAGAAGTGGCTCGAGGCCTCTTGGAAGGCTGCCAACAAGAATTGGAAGAACATCGGCTCGGGTGACTCGTCGTTCTTCCCCTACACCTGGGACAGTGGGACCGGTGAAACCAAGCATGATTCGCGTGTGCCGATGGGCGCCCTGTCCGCGGTGTTCCTCGGCTATCGCGCCGGCGACCCGATGCTGGAGTCGATGGGCAATTACATCATGAAGAACCAGGTGCCGAAGTCCTACCCGACCAACACCTACTACATGTACTATAACACCTTGGCGATCTTCCAGATGGGTGGCAACCGCTGGAAGGAGTGGAACAACGTCGCCCGCGACGTGCTGGTGAAAGCACAGCGCACTGGTGGTGACTGCTTCGACGGCTCGTGGGACTGGGAGAAAACCGGCTTCCACGGTCATGAGACCGGCCGCCTGTTGAGCACCGCCTACTGCTGCCTGAGCTTAGAAGTGTACTACCGCTACCTGCCGGTGGCTGCTCAGAAGCACTGAGGTCTCGTTCATCTTGGAAGTCAAAAGGGGCCGCGTTGCGGCCCCTTTTGGGTTCCTAGTTCCTAGTTCCTAGTTCCTGGTTCCTGGTTCCTGGTGCGCGCTTCGCGCGTTGGGTGCCGGCAGGTCTCGCGCGCGTCACCCTTTGGCGTACGACCCTGCTGGACGGGAGCGATGACCATGCCCACGACGCGCCAAAGGCGCGCCCCAGGAACCAGGAACCGCCCGAAGGCCCCCACAACGCACCGTGTTCAAAATAGTTCTGTCGATTCTTTAGTCAGCACCTTGCTGCAAGTCCTCCGTTTGTATTCGTGGAGGCACAAGTCATGTACGACGACACACACGAAGATGAATGGAATGACGCGGAGCTCGCGCGTGCTGAGCGCGAAGACGGGCAGCTTGATGAGGTGGCCACTGGCGCGAGCGCCTGGGGTATCTCGATCGTGCTGCATGTTATCGCGGTGCTGGTACTCGTTTTTGTGGTCACCATAGAGCGGACCGAGCCGGAAAAGGCGCCGCTCCGTGTGGTCACGATCGACGCTCCTGAGAAGCCCAAAGTTAAGGACACTGAGCGCGACCTGGTCAAGAAGGTGGTGCCCGAAATTGATACCACCGAGGTCACCGACGTGCCTTTGGTGACCGAGCTCGATTTGCCGGTGACCGAGCCGGAAGTCGAAGCCGACGTACCGAGCGAAGTCAAAACCAATGGCAATCCCGATGCCATGGCGGCGAGCGAAACCGGCAACACCGGTGCCTTCATGGCGATTGGTGCCGGCGGCGCGAGCGCAGGCGCCTTTGGCCTGCGTGGTGGCGGCCGCAAGTACGCGGTTGGCAAGTATGGCGGCACCAAGGCGTCGGAAGGTGCTGTTGACGCAGCTCTCGAATGGTTTGCGCGTCATCAGTCCCCGAATGGCCAATGGGATGTCGACGGGTACCAGCTCAACTGTGCCGCGCCGGGCACCAAGTGCGAGCCTGGTACTGCCCACACCGGCAGTGACGGCGACGTGGCCTGCACGGCCTATGCTGTCATGTGCTTCTTGGCAGGGGGCTACGACCAACGGACTGGCGGCCGCTACCGCAAGGTGGTGCGCGCTGGTGTCGATTGGCTGGTTAGCCAGCAGGCTGCTGATGGCTCGTTCGGTAAGCGTAATTATGAGCATCCGATCGCGGTGATGGCCTTGGCCGAAGCCTATGCCATGACTAACGAGCGCCCGCTGCGCAAGGTGGTTGAAGACGGCGTGGCGGTTATTTTGCAACGCCAGGCTAAGAGCCCTGAGGGCTACCCGCTCGGTTGGGACTACAGCAAGCCCAACGCGGCTCGCAATGACAGCTCGGTGACCGGTTGGAACGTGATGGCGCTCAAGGCCGCCAAGGCCGGTGGCCTCGATGTTGGTCACGGCATGCACGGCGCCAAGCGCTGGCTAGAGGGCGCGTGGAAGGCGGCCAATCCGAAGTGGCGCAGCATTGGCAGCGACGACGTCTCGGTGTTCCCGTACAGCTGGAACGCCAGTACCAACGAGACCAAGCACGACTCGCGGGTTCCGATGGGTCTGCTGTCGGGTGTGTTCCTCGGTCTGCGCGGTGGCGACCCGATGCTCGAGTCGATGGGCAACTATGTGATGGCCAAGCAAGTGCCCACCAGCTATCCGACCAACACCTACTACATGTACTATAATACCCTGGCGATCTTCCAGATGGGTGGCAACCGCTGGAAGGAGTGGAACAACGTCGCCCGCGACGTGCTGGTGAAAGCACAGCGCACTGGTGGTGACTGCTTCGACGGCTCGTGGGACTGGGAAAACACCGGCTTCCACGGTCATGACACCGGCCGCCTGTTGAGCACCGCTTACTGCTGCCTGAGCTTGGAAGTGTACTACCGCTACCTGCCGGTGGCTGCTCAGAAGCACTGAGTTCCTGTTCATCTTCGAGTATCCAAAAGGGGCCGCATTGCGGCCCCTTTTGGGTTCCTGGTGCGTTTGGTCCTAGGTCCTAGGTCCTAGGCCGCCTGCAAGCAGGCTTGGGCGCGGGGCTGCCGCCCCGTACCCCGCCCAGCGGTCTAGTACCGGGGTCCGCTGGCTGTTCCAAGGATCCAAGCGCCGTTAGGCGCGTACCAGGACCCAGGACCAGATAAGGGTGTCAAACGCTCCCACTGCTTCTGGGTAACGCCGGATGCTTGCGTCACGCCGGGTCCACACTTGCTGCATTCCGCAGGAGGTGCCTGATGGCCCAAGACGAATATGATGATGAAGACGAACTGCTCGAGGGCGAAGACGAACTGCTCGAGGGCGAGGACGAAGACGATCGTCCTGATGAGGTGGTTGCTGGCGTAAGCGCCTGGGGCATCTCCATTGTTCTGCACGTCATCGCGCTGCTGCTGTTGGTGTTCGTGGTATTCTTGGAGCGTATGCAGCCCGAGAAGGCCCCGATCAAGGTGGTTCAGATTGAGGCGCCGCCACCTCCCGAGGAGGAAGAGAAGGAGCGGGACATCATCGAGAAGGTGGTGACCGAGATCGAGGCCGAAGAAGAGGTCGAGAACCCGATGGTGACCGAGCTTGATCTGCCGGTCGAAGAAATCGAAACCGAAGACGAAGAAGTGTCGGA
>JAQIBG010000128.1 GCA_027859175.1 Planctomycetota bacterium
GAGTGAGGGGGAGAAGGTTTGGATGCTGTGTCGGGTCACGTTATGCCTGAGCGCGAAGTGGGTTCCGCGAACAAGGCTTAACGCTCGAGCGGCGGTGTAGGTCCCCCCCCCCTTCAACACTCACTCGGACCTCAACTCCCTCAACTCCCTCCTGCTAGCGGGCCGGCAGATCCACAACCTTGTACCATCTGGGTCGGGCCTATTATTCGCGGCCGTTGGAGGGGTCAGCCATGACGGGGTCGGCATCGCGTCCGCTGTTACAGCGTGACGTGCAATCGGGTGACGAAGCTAAGCAGTTGATCTGTGAACTCGGCGCACTGTTTTATACCCTGGGTTGGGTTACCGGCACTGGCGGCGGGATCTCGATTAAGTGTGGTGACCGCATCTACATGGCGCCCTCGGGCGTGCAGAAAGAGCACATCACCCCCGACACCATCTACGAGCTCGACCTGCAGGGCGAAGTCGTGGCCGGTCCTGGCCCGGAGTTCGGCCTCAAGGTCAGTGAATGCCAGCCCTTGTTCATGGCCGCCTATCGTCTGCGCGGCGCCGGCGCGGTGCTGCATTCGCATTCGGTGCATGCGATGCTAGCCAGCCTGTTGTTTGACCAGCACTTCGCGGTCACCCATATCGAAATGCTCAAGGGCATGGCCGGCGCTGGCTACACCGACCTCCACCAAGTGCCGATCATCGAGAACACACCGCGCGAGCACATGCTCAAAGACGCAATTACCGCCGCCATCGAGTCGGCACCAGCCAACACCCATGCAGTGATGGTGCGCCGCCACGGCGTCTACGTCTGGGGCGACACCTGGATCGCGGCCAAGCGCCATGCCGAGTGTTATGATTACCTGTTTCAAGCTGCGGTTGAGATGAAGAAGCTTGGTCTCGATCCCTCCCTGCCTCCGGGTTAGGAGTCCGGCCTTGCGGCCAGACGGTTTTAGGTCCTGGGTCCTAGGGTGGTTGCCCGGCTGGGGCACCGCAGACCAAACGCCGATTCCCTGCACGCCAAACACTTCGTCTCCCCAAGCAGACCGCAGCCACCACCACCCAGGACCTACAAGCTAGGACCCCCAAACCTAAGGACACCATAACCATGCACGCCCACTGGCTCGATGACTCCGCTACTGCGCTTGATGCCGATACCCTCGCCGCTCATGGCGTGGTGTATGAGTTTCTCGGCACCAACCCCGCCGAATACCAACCCAAGCTCGATGATTACAAGTCGCAGCGCGGTTATGGCACCCAAGATGAGGTTGGCCTCAACCCAAGCCTGGAAAACCTGGACGAAATCTGCGCCAAGTTTGACAAGGAACATCTCCATACCGACGACGAGGTGCGCTTCGTCATCGACGGCGAAGGCATCTTCGACATCCGCTCCAGCGACGATCGCTGGATGCGCGTGGTGGTTGAGCCCGGTGACCTGATCATCGTGCCTAAAGACAAGCACCACCGCTTCCGGCTAACCGAGTCCAAGAGCATCCACTGCGTGCGCCTGTTCCAAGATCAGAGCGGCTGGGTGCCGGTGTATCGGGCCGCGTCCGACTGACTCATCGCCAGCGCGTAACCACAGCCAGCGCTTGAGCACCAGGGCGAGCGCGAACAGTGCGGCGATGCGAAACGACGCCCAGCTCCCCAACGCCTACCACGCCTGCCGCCTCGGTTACGGCTGCATGCGCATTGCCGGCGATCGCGACAAGGGCCGCGCCGCGGTGATTGCCGCCTACGAGGCGGGCTACCGCCTGTTCGATCACGCCGACATCTACGCCGGCGGTGCCTGCGAGTCTCTGTTCGGCGAGATCCTCAAAGAGGTCTCCGGGATGCGCGACGCGATCTGCCTGCAGGGCAAGGTCGGCATCCGCGCCGGACGCTACGACTTCTCGCGTGAACATTTGCTCGAGGCGGTCGACGGCGTGCTCAAGCGCCTGGGCGTCGATCGCCTTGATGTTTTACTTCTGCATCGCATCGACCTCCTGGCCGATCCGGTCGAGGTCGCCGAGGTGTTCCAAGCTTTACTCGATCAAGGCAAGGTCAGCCACTTCGGCGTGTCCAACGCCAGCCCGTCTCAGCTGCGCATGCTGCAAGCCCACAGCCCGGTGCCCTTGGTCGCCAATCAGGTTGAAATCAATCTCGACCGCACCGAAGCCGTCTATGACGGCACCCTCGATCAATGCCTGGAACTCGGCGTGTCGCCCCAGGCTTGGTGCCCGATCGGCGGCGTGGCCTACGGCGCGTGGGGCAAGTTTGCCAGCCCAGCCCAATGGCGTCTGGTTGAAGCCGAGCTCGACCGTCAGGCAGCCCACTACGGCGGCGACCGGGTTGGCATCAATCTGGCATGGCTGCTCAAGCACCCGGCCAAGATCATCCCCCTGATCGGCTCCACCACGCCCGAGCGCATCACCACCGCGCTCGCCGCCAGCGAGATCGCCTACACCCGTGAAGACTGGTACCTGCTCAATGAGGCGCGACGCGGCCAGCGGATGCCTTGAACTGCAAGAAGGGCGTCAGCGGCGCACAAACCACGGCAGCGCCAGCAGCAGAACGCCGCTCGCGACCAAGCCGAAAACATTGTCGATCAGATACGGCAGGGCCATCAACACGACTCCGCACAGCAGGGCCACCACCCGTTCCTGCTTTTTGCCGTAAATGAAGTAGCCCATGCCGAAGGATCCGAACACGATGCCCCACAGGAGCGTTGCCGGATCCACCTAGCGCACCGGACGCCGCAAGGCACCGGCTTCGCTCAAGCCAAGCCGCGTTGCCTGACGCTCAGCTGCGTCGAGTTCGCCGGTGCCGGTCCAGGCGCACAGGCCTTTGGCGTTAGCTGGTATCGGAGTCAAAGCGCTGACATCGCGCCGATAGCAATACACCCACGCGCGCTGGGCAAAGCCGTTCTGCAAGCGGCAGTCGATCAACTCGCGCGCGTACTCGTCGTCATGCCGCCCACGACAAGCCTCCACCTGATCGATCGTCCGCATTACATTCGGCAAGTCGCGATCCGGAAACCACCAACACTCGCCGCTGACACGCGCGTCGCCATTCGGCATAAAGCCGGGATAGCTGCCCAGATCAAACAGACTGCCCTGCACCGTAGCGGCCGTTACCCGCGTCGGACGCACCGGCCACGCCGAAGCACGGCACCGCCCACGCATCAAGGTGCCATACACGAAGAACACATTGCTCCGCAGCGCCGGCATCAGTTTACGTCTTCATCATCGCTGGCATCACTGTCGTCGTCATCGCTGTCGATCGCATCGGGATCGGCCGCGTCGCCCAGCCAATCGATACCGAGCTTTTTCGCCGCCTTGGCCCCGAGCTTACGGATCTTCTCAGCGCTGGTGACGAGATTCCCGCGCCCACTGCGCAATTTATTGACGGCGGCGTCATGCGCTTGCTGAGTCTGTTTGATGCGATCGCCGATCTGATCGAGGTCACCCACAAAATTGGCGAACTTATCATACATCGCCCCGGCCACACGGGCGATCTCAAGCGCATTGCGGCTCTGCCGCTCGTAGCGCCAGATATTGGCCACCGTGCGCAGCGTCGCGAGCAAGGTGGTTGGGCTCACAATCACCACGTGTTGATCAAAGGCCGCCTGGAACAACTGGGGGTCTTGCTGGCACGCCAAGGCAAAGGCCGGTTCGATTGGCACAAACATCAGCACGAAGTCGGGCGAACTACCACCGGCTAGGTCATGATATTCTTTGCTGCCCAGATCGCGCACGTGCGTACGCATGGAGGCCACCAGCGCCTTGGCGGCACTGGCCTGCGTCAATTCGTCACCGGCATCACAGTAATTGGTCCAAGCCGTGAGTGAGACCTTGCTGTCGATGACCAAGCAGCGGTCCTCGGGCAAGCGGATCACCACGTCGGGGCGCACGCGGCCGCCCTCGTTGCTGGTGAAACTGGGCTGCGTCTCGTACTCACGATCGCGCTCGAGACCAGAGCGCTCGAGCAAGGTCTCCAGCACCAGTTCACCCCAGTCGCCGCGCGTCTTCGACTCGCCCTTCAGGGCCTTGGTCAGATTGATCGCGTCGCTCGACATCTGCAAACCGAGCTCAGACAGCTTCTTCAACTCTGTACGCAGGGCAACCCGGTCACGCGTTTCGCGATCATAGGTTTCGCGCACTTGGGTTTCAAAACGCCCAATGCGTTCCTTGAGCGGGGTGAGCATATGCTCAAGCCGCTCGCTGTGGCTATCGCGCAAAGTTTTGGCGCTCTTGTCGAGAACCTCTGTTGCCAGCAAACGAAACTGTTCTTTAAGTCCGGCCTGCGCATCCTGCAAGACAGCCAACTTATCAACGCCCTGTTGCCGCTCGCTGGCGAGCAAGGCCCGCGCCTCAGCCAGTTCAGCACCACGCTGGGCCCATTCAGCCTGAAGCGCGGCGTGGCTGCTTGCGAGCTCATCATGCCGCTTTTGCTCGTCTTCAGCGCGCCGCTCCGCGGCCAGTGTTCGCCCCTGCAACTCATGATGCATGGCGTCATGTTGCTGAGCCTGGCTGGCCAATTCTCGCGTCAGTCGGCTACGCATCACGGCCCAGGTCACCGCTGCCGCAGCCACCCCGCCAGAAACGACACCGACAATAAGAGAGGGCCAATCCATCGCGATGAGCATGGACAGCCCACCCCCAGGTCAATGCATGGCAGGCAAGTCATTGCTGCAACATGAGCTCCGTCACCGATCGCGAGCCGCTAGGGCATACATTGCTCGCGCAGCAGGCGTGCCATCCGCTACGGGATACATTGCGGCTCCAGCTTGACCGGCATTTTCCTGGACGGTAGGATGAGGGTCAATCGTCCAGGTAGGGATATGGCAGAGAAGAAACCTAAATCATCGCAGAGCGCGAATACGAAAGAGATCACCGTGTCTCTGGCGCGCCTTGGGTTAGACAAGGAATCGATCACCACCCTACCGAGTTCACTGCTTGAATACCTCGGGCAGCTGCAACGCGAGTTCTCGCAACTGCAAGGCGAGGTAAACCAGTCGCACGAAGACCTGGAACGCCTGCGCACGCAACGCGACGCCCTGCGGGCTGCACTGCAGAAGGCTGAGGGCGACGATCCGATTGATGCGGCCGAGTACTCGCAGCCCTTGTTGCCGCGCATCGACCTGCCCAAATCCTGAAATGCACCAAGCGAGCCCGCCAACATCGACGTCATAAGCGTCGGCGAGCCTCTGCATGGGTTGTCATGAACCCGGGTTTCTATTGACTAGGGTTCGTGACAACCCATGGTGTTCGTATGAACCATGAGCGCCACCTCGACGTCGTCCTCGCCCAAGTGCTTCCAGGCCTAGCCTTCCTCGGCGGGCTGCTGCTGGCCTGCCTCTGGTGACAGGTCAGAGGCAGCCGCCTCGTAAGCCAGCGCTTCAGCCATCGTGACCACACGTGGCACAGGCGGGCGCGCTGACCCCGCACGACCACGCACGATGCCTGGGCCTTCCTCCCGGCTCGGCCCAAGCGCAGTTGCCGCGGGACTGCCGCCCTGTTCAGGCTCATAGCCCACAACAGCCCGTGCCGCATCACGCCGGGCGACCCATAAGCGCCACCAACCGCGCCAACAACTGTAGACATGCTGCTGATCAAGAGCCCCTGCCACCGCATGCAACCAGCGCGGGCTGACACCCGCCACCACGCAGGCCGGCTCCAAGCCAACAGCCTGATCGCGGCCGCCGCGGTAGGCACACACCAGCGGTGCTGCCCGCACACTAGGCGCCGCACAGGCAGCCACGAGTAAGGCCTCAGACCGTGCCCGCACAGCCGCCTGAGCCATTGGATCGCAGAGCTCGCGATAAGCCTGCCAACCCAGTAGCGCGCACCCATCGCCACTCGCAAACAGCTCCGTACAAGCAGCCTGAGCCGCTGCGTCGGCCACCAAGCACCAGGCGCCGCGGAACGCCAAGTCCAAACGCTCGCCGCCCAGAGCCTGCTCCCAAGCCACCAGATCCCAACCTGCGTCCATGCCGGCAGTCTCGGCCCCACAACACCGAGAACCAGCGCCACCCGCAGCCGCTCGCACCGTCAGCCATGCGCCATTGCACACCCGCTGCGCTGTGGTGATGCTAGCGCCCATGCCCAACAACCCGCGCGACCTGATCCGAGCATGGTTGCCCCATTTGGCCCTACTCGGCCTCCTGGGGCTTGGCTGCTTGCTCCTAGTGCGGGTGTTTGCCCCGCTTACCGAACCGATTCTGCTAGCCGCTGCAATCGCGCTCCTGACCGGTCCCTTTATCTACGCACCCATCGACTCTCTCTTAACACGCCTCGCGCCGCAGCTCTCGCCGCCCATCCGCCGCCACATCGCCAGCATCCTCGCTACCACCTGCATTGCCACCCTCTGCCTGCTACCTGTCATCTTGCTCCTCGTCACCACCATGGGCGGTCTCGGCAGCACCATCGACCTGATGATCGGCGTTATAACCAAAGACGACACCCAATTGGGCCTCCTTGAAACCCGGCTCACCGCAGAGGTCGCCAACATCAACGAACTCTACCCCAGGCTCAATCTCAGCCGACTCGACATCCCGGCGCAGGTTCGCTCTGCAGTCGAGGAAGCCTTCAGTATTGGCGGCGCCTTTCTCAGCTTTCTTTCAGCCGGAACTGGAGTCCTAGCCCATCTGGTCTTGTCACTGATCGCCCTCACCGTGTTCTACGCCGAGGGCAGCCGGATGAGCGCCGCCCTCCTGCGCTTCTCGCCTCTGACCCCGGAACAACAAGGCCAGCTCGAACGGCGCTATCGCGCCATCATGCTCCGCCTCATCAACGACACCTTCGCCACCGCGCTCGCCAAGGGGCTCGCGCTCGCCGGCGTGGCCTGGGGCGTCGATCATGTGCTCGGCACCGGGCTGCTACCCTTTGTTCCACTCGCAATCCTGGCCACCGTTATCTCCCTACTTCCCGTGGTCGGCGCCACCATGGTGTGGCTCCCACTAGCCGGCCTACAATGGGGCCTGGGGCAGATACCAGCCGCCATTGCCATCGCCCTCGGCTGCACCGTTGCCAATTATCTGGTCGGCTATCTCCATCGCCGACTGAGCCGGCACATCGATGACCGCGAAACCTGGATGGGCTTCCTGCTGTTCCTCGGCCTCGTTGGCGGCCTGATGAGCTTTGGCTTCAAAGGCTTTGTCATCGGCCCAATGGCCGTGGTGTTCGTGCACACCATCGCCAGCTTCTGGGGGCCGATGTATGGCCTTGGCCCCAAAGACGAGACGCTCGATGATGCCGAAGGCGACGCCGCCACACCAACCCCGGCCTCCGATACAAAGACCAACTCAGCTGCGGACATCACCAATACCCCAGGCTGAATTCAAGAGTTTTGGTTAGGATTCGCCGCGTCGCGAAGCTAAAACGGCGCCAGGTCTTATGCCCCGTATCGACTCCACCTCAGGCATGAATGCAGCACTCCACTCGCGCCGCGTGCTGGTTGCGATCGCGCTTCCGATCCTGATTTTGGTCGTCGGAACCCTCGGCTACTGGATCATTGAAGACTGGCCCCTGGCCGAATCCCTGTACATGACGGTGATCACCATCAGTACCGTCGGCTACGGCGAACTGCATCAGGTATCTGGTGCCGGTCGCGTGTTCACCATGGCGCTGATCTTGGCCTCGCTGGGCACTATGGGCTATTCAATTACCGCCATCGCGGGCTTCCTGCTCGAAGGTGAATTCCAACGCATGCTCAAGGGGCGCCGCATGGATAAACGCATCACCGACATGCGCGACCACGTCGTTGTCTGTGGCCTCGGCCGCACCGGACGCAGCGTGGTCAGCGAACTACTTGCACAGCACCAGACCTGCGTCGTGGTCGATCGCAATGACGACCTGCGCGAGCGCCTGGCCAAGGCCGAGCTCGACGTGCCCTGCATCCAGGGCGACGCCACCGACGACAGCGTCCTGCGCAACGCCGGCATCGATCGCGCCAAAGGCCTCGTCACCGTGCTCGAAAACGACCGTGACAACGTCTTTGTGGTTCTCACCGCACGCGAACTCAGCCCCAGCATCACGATCATTTCACGTCTCGACGACGCCCACAACGAACCCAAGTTGCGCGCAGCCGGCGCCAATCAGGTAGTGTCGCCCAATCGCATCGGTGGCCTGCGCATGGCCACGCTGATGACGCACCGCGAATCCGCGCACGTGTCTGAAGTTTTAATGCGTGCCGGCAGCGCATTGGAAGTCGGCGAGATTCCGGTGCTGGCCGACGGCCCTCTCGCCAACAAACGCATCGCCGAACTCAAACTCGGCACCCGTCATGCCGTGCAAGTCATTGGCATTCGCTGCTTCGACGGCAGCCACGAATTCGGCCCCACCGGCGAGCGCCGATTCAAGGTCGGTGAAGTGCTGCTGATCCTCGGCGAACAAGCCAAGGTCGACCCATTTTCAGTGTGGGCCCTCGCCGGCCAACAGCCCTAGCTAGCCGCTGCATTCACCAGCCTGCTAGGCCTTACGAGGCGTTGCGAGGCCCTACGAGGCCGACTCTTCGTCTTCCGACGAGCGGATGAACTGCCGGTACAGGTCGGCATAGCGGCCATTATGTGCCAGCAGTTCGCGGTGCGTGCCGCGCTCAACGATCTCGCCGTGGTCGAGCACCAGCACTTCACTGGCGTGGCGAATCGTCGATAAGCGATGCGCCACGACAAAACTGGTGCGGTTCTTCAGCAAGATCTCAAGGGCGCGCTGGATGCGGGCCTCGGTCATGGTATCCACCGCTGAGGTGGCCTCGTCGAGAATCAGAATGCGCGGATCGGCCAGCATCGCGCGGGCGAAGCACACCAACTGACGCTGCCCAAGGCTCAGCGAGCCGCCACCCTCGCCAACCTGGGTATCGAGGCCATTGGGCAAGCCCTCGAGCAAGTCAAGACAGTCGAGCTTCTTGACCGCCGCCTCCACGTCAGCATCGCTCGCGCTTGGCACCGAGTAGCGGATATTGTCGCGCACGGTACCGGTGAACAAAAAGTTACTCTGCAGCACAATGCCCATGTGGTGATGAATCGTGGCCGACGACAGTTGCCGAATTGGAATGCCGTCAACGGTCAGCGTTCCAGACCAGGGCAAATAAAACTTCGACACGAGATTGATGATGGTGCTCTTGCCCGAACCGGTGTGGCCAACCAAGGCAACGGTCTGACCCGGTTCGGCCGTAAAGCTGACGCCACGCAACACCTCTTCGCCCTTGCGGTAGCCAAAGCGCACGTCCTTAAACACCACCCGTCCTTCCACCTCATCCAGGGTCTGGGCATCCGGCGGATCTTCCCACTCCGGATTGCGGTCGAGCAGCTTGAACACGCGCTCGGCACCGGCCATGGCCGTGAGGGCCTGCGCGTATTGGTTGCCGATATTTTGCACCGGCGCAAAAAATAGACCGGCCAGAAAGAAGAACTGCACAATATCGCCGATCGGCATGTCCCGGCCGAGCGCCAACCAGCCGCCCACCACCAACAGCGCGGCCAAAAAGGCCTGACTGTTGAGATCCAGCAGGGGCAAAAACAGACCGCGCAAGCGCGCTGCGCGCAAGTTGATCAAGGAGTGCTCGTACACCAGGCTGCCAAACAACTCGGCGTTGATGCGCTGACGCGAGAAACCCTGGGTTACGCGAATGCCGTTAACCGACTCGGCCAAGGTAGCCGTCACGCGCGAGAAGCTTTCCTGGATCGCGCGGAAGGCGGTCGAGAAACGGCCGCGGAACGCCAAGTTGATCACGTAGATCACCGGCGAGATGCCCAATACGACACTGAACAAGCGCCAATCGATTAAGGCCATGAACAGGGCCGCCATCAGCATCTGGCCACCCTGCACCATCGAAATGAACAGCACATCTTGCACACCAGAGCGCACCGACTCGGTATCCGAGGTAATCCGCGAAATAATCCGGCCGAGCTTGGTGGTGTTATAGAAGCTCATCGGCTGGCGTTGCAAATGCCGGAAAATATTACCGCGCAAATCATGCACCACCGACTCGCCCATCTCGAGCGCGTAACGCTGGCGGAAATGCATGGTGAGCATGGTAAACGAGGCGAGGACAAAGTACGCGGCAGAACCCCAGGCCAATCGGATCGGATCACGGTGCGTCACCGTGTCTTCAATCACCCAGCCCAGCAGCGCCGCCAAGCTGGCCAACTGCACCGAGCGCAGCACCACAAGCGCAAACAACCGATTGCGAATCTTGCTGTACGGACGGGTAAAGGTGAACAGACGCTTGATCAGGTGGAGATCCAAGGGCCGTTCATCAACTTCGTCGTCATCGTCTTTTTTCCACACCGTCAGCAATGCAGTGGAACCGGGGCCACTCATGCCACACCTCCCATACCAAGGAGTCGACGCGATTCCCAGCCGGCAACCTGCTGCTCGGCGGCTTCGGCGTAACGCCCGGCCCCCGCCATCAGCTCATCGTGGGTGCCCATCTCAACAATCCGGCCCTTATCGAGCACGATCACCCTGTCAGCACGCCGCAGGGTGCTCAAACGATGAGCAATGATGAAGGTGGTACGCCCCTCCATCGCACTCTCCATCGCTGCCATGATCTCGTGCTCGGTTTCGGGGTCGATCGCGGCGGTGGCGTCATCAAGCAGCAAGATGCGCGGATCCATCAACACCGCGCGTGCAATTGCTAGGCGCTGCCGTTGACCACCAGACAGGCTGGTACCGCGCTCGCCAACCACGGTGTCGTAGCCATCGGGCAACTCATCGATGAACTCGGCGGCCGAGGCGATCTCAGCAGCGTGAATGATTTGTTCCCGCGTGGCCTCGGGATGACCGAATGCGATGTTGGCGGCCACGGTGGTTGAGAACAGGAAGCTCTCTTGAAACACGAGGCCGATATTGCGCCGCAGGTCTTCCAGGGCCACGTCTTTGAGATCGTGCCCGTCGATGCGCACTCGGCCCGACCACGGGTCGTAAAAACGCGGCACCAAGGACAGCAAGCTCGACTTGCCCGATCCGGTTGCGCCCAGCAGTGCCACGATCTCACCCGGCGCGGCCTCAAAGGTGATGTCTTCCAGCACCGGCGAGCCATCGTCATACCCAAACGCAACGTGTTCGAAGCGCACCCGCCCTTGGATCGCAGGCAGGGCCGTGGCGTTGCCGCTATCGGCCACCTCAACTGGAGCGTCCAACACCTCAAACACACGCCCCGCAGCAGTCAGCGACTGCTGGATGGAGTTGGTGATGTTGGCGATCTGACCAACCTGGTTGGCAAATTGCTGCAACAAGCCGGCAAACACCACGAGACCATCGCCCAAACCGATCTGCCCATGCATCACCAGATAGCCGCCATAGCCAAGCAAAACCACCAGGTTGAGCTCAGACAGCATCTGAATCACCGGCGCGTAGGTGGCAATGCGCCAGAAAATCCACTGCCTTTGATCACGAATCTTGGCGTTGGCCTCATCGAAATGCGCAATTTCTTCCTGCTGCCGCTCGAAACCCTTGACCACGTGCACGCCCTGAACGTTCTCGCTCAGGTGGCGCACCAAGTTGTCGGCCAGGATCCGACTCTCTTTGTAGGCCGGCTTCACCGTGCGCCCAAAGCGGATCGCCAAATACCACATGATCGGCGTGGTCGCCAAACAGGCCACGGTCAGCATCGGGTGCAAGCGCACCATATACACCACGTACACCACCAGGGTGATCACCAACACCAAAGACTGGACGACCACGACGTCAAGGAACTGCCGCGTACCCTGCACGTCAGAGGTAACCCGGTTGATGATCGAGCCCGACTCATTGCCGTCGTAAAAACGGAAGCTGAGCCGCTGGAGTTTGGCGTAGACCTCGGAACGCAGATCGGCCACTAAGCGCAGCATAACCTTGGCGTGAACCACGGTTCCGGCATAGCGCATCACAGCCGCCACCACGGCCACCAACAAAACCATTCCGGCAACTGCCGTCACCACCTGCAAGGGCTGCCATTCAACCGGCGGCACCCAGCCAAACGGCCAGTTAGGCGCGGGCGCCTCGGCGTCTAACACCGAGCGAAGATAGTCGATGCCGAGACCCACAAATTTGAGGCCGCCAACGGTCATCGCAACCATCGCCACATTGAAGAAGATGATCCCAAGACTGCCGCGCTTGTAACGCCAAGCCATGGCCAGCAGTCGTCGGATCAAAACACCGTTGCTGTGATCGGCGCCACTCGAGGACGTCATCCTCGAGGCTGCCGTATTTTGGCTATTCACCTTGCACCCCTAAGAGTGGAGTCGGCCGCCACCGGTACACCACGCTCCTAGCGGCTATCTTAGGCTAGGGGAATTACCTGCAAGACGCTGGAAGGTCAGATAATTATCCACTTCCCCCCATGATACTTTCCCTTCCAACTAACGCTCAGCAACCGGCGCTGGCAGCAGGTGGTCTTGAGTCACCGGATCGGGCAAGGCATCAAGCGGCGTCGCATTCTCAACACAATACGGGCCAACAGCAGTGCGACGCAAACCACGCAAATAACCACCTGTGCCCAAGGCCTCGCCAACCGAGCGCGCCAGGGAGCGCAAATATGTCCCCCTTCCGCAAGTCACTACCACCTCCAGATAGGGCCACTGGTATCGCTGCACCTCGATGGCATCAATGCGCACCGGGCGCGCGGCGAGCTCTACTTTTTCGCCAGCTCGCACCCGCTCATAGGCCGGTTTGCCCTGGAGCTTCAGCGCGCTGTAAGCCGGCGGTGTCTGCATGATCGTGCCCAGGTGTTGCGCCAACACCGCGTCTACCGCAGAGCGATCTGGCGCCTGAGCGCAGGCCACGGGCTCTACCTCGGCTTCGGCGTCGTCGGTGGCAGTGAAGCCAGACAAGTCGATCGCAGTTTCATAGACCTTGGTTTGACCCATCAGCGCTTCGACCGATTTGGTTGCATTGCCGAGGCAGCAAATGACCACCCCCGAGGCAAGCGGGTCGAGTGTTCCTGCGTGTCCGGTTTTGACGTCACCAGCCGCATAGCGCACGCGTCGCACCACCTCAGTTGACCCAACCCCAAGCGGTTTGTCGACCACCAACAGGCCATGAATCGGAGTACCCTTATAACGCGGTCGTCGTCCCATGGCGGAACCGTGGCGCCCATTCGCGAAGCGTCTATCGAATACCGGCCGCGGCCCCCGTGCGCCAGCGCCCGGGGGCCATGCCGCGCGCCACGGTGAAACTGCGCGTGAAGTGCGCACGGTCATGGAAACCACAGTGCTCAGCAATGTCCTCAATCGACACGCCCTCACCGGCCAACAAGCGACAAGCTTCGGCAATCCGCTCCTGCAGGAGATAGCGCTGGGGTGCAAGGCCCATAGCCCGGGCGAAGGCGCGCACGAAGGCCGTTTTATGCATCCCCGCCAACTCAGCCAACTCGCCATTGGTGGGTGGATGCGCCAGATCCTCAGTCAAGGCCACCGCCGCCGCCATCATCCGACAATCGGCCAGCGGCGAGTGCCAGCAGTCTGCCGGAACCGCCGCCAAGCCGACCGCGCAGTAGGCCTGCCACGCCACGCTAGCGGCCGGCGCAGCGCCACCCTCGCGCTTGGAGGCACCCACAGCCGCACGCAAGCGCTCAATGCGCGCGCGCCCCTCCACATCAAGGGCCTGCACATAAATGCCTGAACGTGCCAACGAAGCCAAGCCCGGCACGGCAAAGTGCGCAAACACATGCGTCGACAACTGGCCCACCGCGCGGCGATACGGCGTTTCCGGTGCGATCACCACCAACTGCCCGGGATCCAGGTACACCCGGCGCTGCCCCGCGGCCTGAACCCAGGCCGCGCGTTGGGCACACCAGTAACAGCGCCAAAACGGCGTCGCCGCCGGGAATGATCCCGGCCCCCAATGGGCCGCATCGGCCACCCCTGCCGCGAGCACCCGCAGCGTCAGGTCAAGGGCCATTGGCTACTCTCATACCTATTTGTGCTAGCTGGATGCCTGGAAACCACAGTATTTTGACGCTACGATTGCATGCATGATGCCCAAACAGCCCAACATCCTGTTCATCATCTGCGACGACCTGGCATGGGGCGACCTGTCGTGCCACGGCAACCCGCACATAAGCACGCCACACCTCGATCAGATGCGCGCCACCGGCACCAGCCTCAGCGGCTATCGCAGCGGACCGCTGTGCACGCCGGCTCGGGCCTGCCTGATGACCGGTCGCTATCAGCAACGGACGCGCGCCATCGACACCTACTGCGGCCGCTCGATGATTGATCCAAGCGAACGAACCCTGGCCCAGGTCCTCGGCGGCGCCGGCTATCGCACCGGGCTGTTCGGCAAATGGCACCTCGGCGACTGCCACCCGATGCGCCCCTGTGATCTTGGCTTTGACGACAGTCTGTGGCACCGCGGTGGCGGCATTGGCCAACAAGGCGATCACCCCAGCAACCACGCCAAGCACGCCGCCGGTGGCGGCAGCTATTTCAACCCCGTGTGCTGTCGCGGAACCGAGGATGTAGCCACCACAGGCTATTGCACCGACGTGTTCACCGATGCTGCGATTGAATTCGTTAGCCATCCGCACCAAGCCCCCTTCTTCGCCTACCTCGCCTTTAACGCACCGCATACGCCACTGGAAGTTGGCGCCGAATGGGCCCAACCCTTCCTCAACGCCGGCCTGCCCGACAAAGCAGCACAACTGTACGGCATGGTCGCCAATATTGACCACAACGTCGGTCGCATAATCGCAGCCCTCGATCAGCACGGACTGAGCGAATCCACCTTGCTGGTCTTCACCTCCGACCACGGCCCGTGCGGCAGCGCCAAAATCAATGGCAAGACCCGTTGGAATGCCGACCTGCGCGACTACAAAGGCAGCCTGTTTGAAGGCGGAGTCCGCGTGCCCTGTCTCCTACGTTGGCCTGGCACGCTGCAAGCGGATCACCGCATCGACGCCCCAACCCACCCGATCGATTGGCTGCCAAGCTTCGCGGCCCTGTGCGGCGCCGAAACGCCCACAGATCGCTGCATCGACGGCGTCGACCTCAGCCCCGCCCTGCTCGCCTCTGAGCCGGTACCCGAGCGCGACCTGTTCTTTCAGTGGCACCGTGGCGACACGCCAGAGATTGAGCGTAACGCCGGCCTGCTGCGGTGGCCATGGAAGTGGTACAGCGACAAGAACTGCACTGAGCACCTATTCAACCTGAGCACAGACCCGCTGGAGCGCCACAACCTGATCGCCGCCGAAGGCCAGCGTGCTGACACCATGCGCGCCGACTACCGCAACTGGTTCACCGAGGTAGGGTCTGAACGATGCAATAACTACGATCCACCCCCAATCACCGTCGGTGGGGCCGCCACCAATGTCCGACTCAGCCGCAATGACTGGCGCGTCATTGGGCCCGACGGCTGGAGCGAAAACGAACGCGGGCGCTGGTGGATCACGGCTCCGGAACATGGCCGATTCACCGTTTCACTAAGCTTCGACCCCGGCGCCCCGATCGAGAACTGCTGCCTTGCGGTTGACGCGGAACTTTATCGAGGCGGCACCACACAAACCATCGACCTTGCCGCAGGTCCGCATCTGATCGAAGCATGGTGCACGGATCAGAAAGCGCGCCGCTCGGCCCTGTACGTGGAGCTCAGCACACCCGACTGACACCCGCCCCCGCTGCCCATCCAAAGCGCTTGTCGACTGCCCGCCCAGATCTAACTTAACCCGGGCAAAGATGAGTACTTCTGACCAACAACCCGGCAAACCCATTCGCACCATGGCTGAATTGGCCACGGCCATCGGCTACAGCCGGGTCACGGTCTCGAAGGCGCTCAATGGGCATACCGACGTCCCCGAGGCCACCCGCGAGCTGATCTTGCAGCGCGCCTTGGAACTCGGCTACCGCCCGCACACAGCGGCGCGCTCGATCGGCAAAGGCTCCACCGACATGCTGTCGCTGGTGGTGACCACCCAGTCGTCAACCAGCATCAGCTACACCGGCCTGCTACGCGGCATCCAACGCGGTCTCGAACCGCGCGACCTCCTGCTGACGGCCAATGAGTATCCGATCGACGTTGCCGACGACGAGAACTTCTCGCCGCGTCTGTTCCGTGAATTGGTGTCTGACGGCATCCTGCTCGACACCCTGCGTGAACTCCCAGGCTTCGCCAAAGCGGCCGAGCGCGTGCGCATCCCCTTCGTCTACCTCAACCACCGCCGTGACGTCGATGCCGTGTTCCCAGATGACCATGCGGGCGCCGAGCAAGCCACCGCCGAACTGATCAGGCTTGGGCACCGCCGCATTGCCTGGGTCGGCAACCATGACGGCACTCATTACAGCGTCAGCGAACGAACCGCTGGCTTCACCGCCGCGATGACGGCAGCCGGCCTCAAGCCAACCTGCTACGAGGTCCCAATCTGGAACCACAGCAACGCCGAACTGCTGTCTGCGATCGAGGCCATCCTCACGAGCGATGAGCGCCCCACCGCGATCCTGGCCTATCACGCTCGCGCCGCCGGTACGGCACTTTTCGTCGCCGCGCGCCTGGGCCTGCGCGTGCCTGAGGATCTGTCGATCCTGAGCTTCCACGGCGAGCTGATTACCCAGCAGGGCCTGTCCATCGCCACCCAGCGTATTCCCTTCGACGAATGCGGCACCCAAGCGGTTGACCTGCTCCTGGCAAAGATCGCAGCCAACGGCGCCACCCAGCAGGCAGTGCGCGTGCCGTATGGCGCGACCGTCCGGGGTGACAGCCTCGGGCCGCCGCCCGCCCCGTAGCGAGCAATCCAAGAATATGCGGCGCACCGGCGAGAAGCCGGGGTCGCAATGCAGCGCATGCTAGGCCACCATGAGCCAGCAACGCCCCCCATCCGCCACCACGCAGCCTCGTCTGCGTTGCGACCTGAATCTCGGCACCCTGTCCGACCTGCCCGATTGGAGCACCGGGCCGCGCGGCGATGACCGTGCCGTACGCACGTCCCTCAAGGCGGCCGGCTTCGACGGCATCCAAGGGCACGATCCACAACTCTGCGCCGAACTCGGCCTAACCTGCACCGCCAGCGGCCGTGTTGATAGCCCCGACCAAGCCCTGCCCGTAGCGCTGGCCAATCGCGATGCCGGCTTCGCCCTCACCACCCTGCACGTTGGCACCGGCTTTGAAGACGACGCCACTATCGACCGACTCTGTGAAGCCATCGTCGCCGCCAGCGCCGAGAGCGACCACCAACTGTTGATCGAAACCCACCGCGCCACCATCACCACCGACATCTACCGCACGGTGCGTCTCGCCGAACGACACCCCGACATCCGCTTCAATGGTGACTTCTCACACTGGTACACCGGCCACGAAATGGTCTACGGCGATTGGGAAGCCAAGCTGGCGTTCATTGCTCCCATGCTTGAGCGCGTTGATTATTTTCATGGCCGCATCGGCAACCCGAGCCACATGCAGGTGGCGATCACGGGCGAGGAAAGCTACGTCGACCACTTCCGCGAACTGTGGACCCGCGCCATGGCTGCGTGGATTGATCGCGCCGCCCCTGGGGCTGAACTCGGATTTGCGCCCGAGATCTTGCCACCGGCGATCCATTACGCGCGCTGCTTCCCCGATGCCGCAGGTCAACCACGCGAAGAAAGCGACCGCTGGCAGCAGGCCCTGCTGTACTGCGACATCGCTCGCGCCTGCTTTGCTCACGCTCAAAGCCAAGTCACCAAACAGCCCTGAACGAAGCGCGCCCCAGCCATGCACCACACAGCACTCGAGCGCCAAGAACTGGGCTCGATATCCTGGCGCCGTGCTTCGTGAATTCGTTACACCATCCAGCGAGTACGAAGAAAAATAGACGCAGCCTTAGTCAGCAAATACCCGTAACCGCATCGGCACCCGGCGTCGCTCTGGCGCATCACCCAAGGTCCCGCCAATGCGTTGCAGCACCGTTTTGGCTATCTCGGCGCCAAGCGCAGTCGGGTTTTTCACTGCCGTTGCGAGCGGACGGTAGGCCCTATTTTCGTCGGTCTCGATCTGCTCCCAGCCGCCGTCAAAGCCCACCACCACTGGGCGCCGTTCGGGGCGATCGCGGTACAGGATATCCAAGGCCATCCCCACAATTTCGCAGAAACTATCGGCCGGCGCCATAATCGCATCAGGCGCATCGTCGCCGTGTACGAAATCTTGCGCCAACACCCCGGTCATCCAGGTGACGTTGGCCTTACTATCAAAATGGGTGCGATTGAAGTTGTCGGGCAGACCCATCGGTTCTTGGTCAGGGTACGGCGTCACGCCAGCCTCTGCATGGGCGCGCAGATAGCCCTGATAGCGAAGTGGATTCCAATAGTCTGCTGGGCTAGGCGCCCACAGGCGACGAATCCGGCGGCAGCCACGCTCAAGCAGTAGGCGCGTCAAATCATAGCCGCCACCCTCCTGATCATCGATCACCTGATCAAAGGGTTCCAGGTAATCACAGGCAGCTTGCACCACCACGCTAACGCCAGCTGCACCCAAGCGCTCAAGCGGTTCGCGGCAACTTGGCGAATGCGTGATGTGCTCACTCGGGATCAAGCCCGCCGGCCGATTGTTGAGCAACCAGTTCAAGGCATGCGGCGTGTCGAGGCGCTTGATGTTTTGAATGACCATCGCATTGCGCCCAGCCGCCAGCACCACCTGCTCGATGCCTTGGCGTAGATGCCCTACTTCGCTGGCGTATTCACTGTGGTCGCGCACCACCACCACCGCCTGTGACATCGGCGACTCGAGCCCGCCATCGGTGAGCAGCATCCAGCCACGTCGCCCCTCCTTGCGGATGCGCCCAGCCTCCTCCAGCTCTTCGAGCACCGCGCGCAGAGGCGTTCGCGACACCCCGCACAGCTCAGCGAGGTCTTTCTCAGGCGGGAGAATGCCAGCCGGGCCAACCGTGCCCCCATCGAGGAGTTCAATCAGGCGGCTGCGCGCCCGGGATTTGGCCGCCGAACGACGGATAGGACTTGTTTGAGACAATGAATACCCCTTAGCCTTAAAATACCTTGCGGTTCTTTAGTACCTGTGAGATCATGTGGCCGAAGCCAAACCTGACAAGAGCCCACTCCTTACACTCGAATCTTGCTCCGGAGACCGCACAAAGTATAAGTTAACTCATTTCCTATGTTAAACGCAAAACCACATACATTAACTCTGACCTTGCGTCACATCAGCGCCTTCACGCTGATTGAGATGATGGTGGTAATGGCGGTGATCGCCGCCCTTGCGGGTATCAGCATAGCGGTTCTCCCTAACATCACCAAGGGCAACCAAGTCAAGGTCACCAAAGCACTTGTGATTGCGGTTGCGGCCGCCACTGAAGCCTACGGGGCCTCGCATCACCAGATATATGACACCAGCATTAAGCAGTTCCGGCAACTACCGGCCTGGGACATCGACGCCGACAGCATCCTCGATGGCGACCCAGCCCGCGGCGAGTTCAACGCCAGCTTCCGCGCCGGCGACCTGATTCTGATCCCAGACTACCCAGGCGCGCTGCTCGGTCTCAACACGCTCCAAGTGCCCGACAATCGCGTGAACGAGTTGGGGCGCATTACCGACAGCTGGGGCCAGCCCCTTCATATCGTGCACGCCGGTCCGGGCTCAGCCCCCGCCGGCGCCGACACCGGCCGTCATTTCATCGGCATTTATTCCCTCGGCCCAGACGGCGAGGACGACACCAGTGCAGTCACAGGAGACGACGATGACATTCGTTCATGGTAGCCGTTCCGCATTCACCGCTATCGAGATGACCTTGGTGGTCACGGTGATGGCCATCCTCTCGGGCATGACCACCCAGGTGGTTGTTAGCTCCTTGCGCACTTCAGCCGTCAACGAAGCCGCAGCGTCGATCGAACAAGCCGTCGTTGTCGCCACCGACCACGCTCGCCGCGCCACCCTGATGCGCAGCGTCACCC
>JAQIBG010000493.1 GCA_027859175.1 Planctomycetota bacterium
TTTGCAATGTTATTTGCTTCAACTCAACTGATCGGGTTTGAAAATTAGATAGTACCTAACTCGCCGCGTGACCACGACTTATCAGGTACCGTCAACCGATTTCCCTGCCACAGCTATGCACTTGTCAAAGTCCCGAGGGCGGCGTGTGCACCGAAGTGCTGCTGTCCTTGGGAGGCGCGGATGTTGGTCCGAAGTTTTGAATGTCAACCCCCTGTTTTTTTCAGGGCACTGACAGGCAAAGGACCTGCGCCAAAGAAGTCCCCGGTGTGGATAATACCCTCACCGGGGGAGGCAGCACGATATGAAGAAACCTTGGTTGTCACGCAAAATCTCGCCAATGAAAACGAGGTGGCGCATACTCAGGGCCAGTAACACCGCGCACATCCACAAATACTCGGGCTTACCCGGTATTTATCGAAAACGCCGTTCAACCCAGGGGCGCAGGAGACGGCGCATGCGCATGCGAATCCATGGTGTCCGCCCGGCGCTGACCGCGTTCGATCTCGGCCACCACTGCCTCTGCGATGCGATCCATGGCCCCACCGCCGCCCAAAAGGGCACGGGTCTGGGCCAGGGTAGCGACAACGTCGTCGCGCCGCGGGCCGTCCCACAGGCCCACAATCCGTGCCGCCAGTCGCTCCTCGGTCAGCTCGTCTTGAATCAATTCAGGAACCACACGCCGGCCGTGCACGATATTCGGCAAGCCAACATGCTTGGTTTTGATCAGATTCATGACCAATCGAGCCGATACCGGGTCACCGCGATAGCAAATGCACAGCGGCAAGCCCAGTAGCGCGGCCTCCAGAGTAGCCGTGCCTGAGGCAATCACGCCAAGGTGAGCCCCGGCGCATAAGCCCCGATAGCCCCCATCAACGGCCGGAAAATCGGTCACGCCCCGGTACAGGGCATGCGACAGATTCGGCGACTTGGCAATGACCACCCGCACCGGGCCGGTGCGGCGCAAAATCGGCAAGACACGGCGCACCGCTGCGTCCATGACTGGCAGCAGGGTGGCAACCTCGCGCTCACGTGAACCTGGCGCCAACAACAGCAGGCGCTCGCCATCGCCGCGCCGAGCCAGAGCACGTGCTACATCCAGGTCCTCATCAACCAAGTCTACCAGGGGATGCCCAACGAACTCGGCGCAGCCGCCATGACGCACAAAAAACGGCGGCTCAAACGGGAAAAAGCACAACAAACGGTCGAAGCCCTGGGCATAGCGCTTCGCGCGGCGCGGGCGCCACGCCCATACCTGCGGCGCCACCACGTGCACAAAACGAGTTCCAGCGTGGCGCAGGTCTTTCAGGCCCTTAACCAGACGAAAGTTGAAGCCCGGGTAGTCGATGGTCAGCACCACCTTGGGGCGCCGGGCCCGAATGATGGCCTTCATGCGCTTGCCGAGCTCAATGAACTCGGGCAGGCGCTTGAGCACGGGAAACAGGCCCATCACGGCTAGGCCGTCGATGCCCTGCTCGATCTCGGCGCCGGCCTCGCGCAGTGCTTCGCCGCCCATGGCCGCCACAACCAAGTTGGGGTTGGCCGCCAGCAGCCGTTTGACCACGGCAGCCCCATAGGCGTCACCCGAAGGCTCCCCCACCACAACAAAGCAATCACATTTCGGAACCAAGGGCACGCGAGGATGGTGACCGGGCCGGACATGAAGTCCACCACCCGCCCGGTCCGGCAAGGTCCTGGCGGATCTTGCTTTCCACGGACCTTCACCACGCTCCACCATTTCTGGGGGCATATCATATGGCCAAACTCGTCTGTCAGGCCGGACCGGACGCCGGCCACGAGTATCCGCTGAACAAGGAGAAGGTCGTCTTCGGACGCCGCTCCGGCTGTGAAGTTCAGATCATGGACTCGATGGCTAGTCGTGAGCACTTCATCGTGCGCCAAGACGGCAAGCTGTTCACGTGCATCGACCTCGAGTCGCGCAACGGAACACGCGTCAATGGTCGCAAGGTGACCGAACGCCAACTCGAGTTTGGCGACCGCATCCGTGTCGGCGAGGTGGAGTACATCTTCGTCAAAGAAGACGGCGACGTAGAATTGCGCGACCTGCTGACCTCGAAGTACGAGGTCATCGAGAAGATCGGCGAAGGCGGCATGGGCGTGGTCTACAAGGCCAAGCAGCGCTCGATGGACCGCACCGTTGCGCTTAAGATCCTTGCCTCCAAGTACTCGTCGCGGCCGAAATTTGTTGAGCGCTTCATTGAAGAGGCGCGCGCGGCTGGCCGCCTCAATCATCCGAATATTATCCAAGTTCACGACGTTGACACCGAGAACGGGATTCACTACTTCTCGATGGAATTCATCGAGGGCGGCACCTGCATGCAGCTACTGCGCTCGCGCGGCCCGCTGCCCCCAGGCGAGGCCCTCGAGGTCATTCGACTCACCGCAAAAGCCCTGCAATATGCGCATGAAAACCGCCTGATCCATCGCGACGTCAAGCCAGACAACATCATGGTTGGCGCCAATAATATGGTCAAGCTGGCCGACCTCGGTATCTCGAAGACCTTCGACGAAGCCGAAGCCGAAGGCCGACCGAAGAAGGTTGTTGGCACGCCCCACTACATGGCCCCAGAAGCCGCCATGGGAAAAAAGATCGACCATCGCGTCGACATCTATTCACTCGGCACCACCTTGTACCACATGCTGGCAGGCACCACGCCCTACCACGGCAAGTCGGCCACCTCGGTGCTCAAGGCCCATATCAAAGAAGCGCCGGAGCCCCTGGCCGAAGCGCGCCCAGAACTGCCAGCGGCCCTGTGCTCCCTGGTCGACAAGATGATGGCCAAGAAGGCCGAAGAGCGCTACCAATCGATGACCGAGGTCATCGAGGCCATTAGCGGACTGCAAAACATCGACGGCCTCCAGCCCGACCTGCCCTCGGGCGGCGAAACCCTGCTCCTGCGCCGCTTCGCCAGCGGCGATCAGCCAGGCACCGGCACCGGCTCCGGCGGCTCCGGCAAGGAGGCGGCCGTCAGTAAAAGTGGCGACGACCACACCACTGGCGGCAGTGACACCGCCACCCGGCGCAACCCGTCGGCAACCCGCAGCCGCCCCGGCCAAGCCCCGGCGGCACTGCGCTACGTGTTAATCCTCGTGGTGGTGGTTCTTGGCGCCCCGCTGGCCGTTCAGGCGATCAAAATGATCAATCAGCAGCTGGGGCAAGCCCAGCAAGGCGATACCACCGACACCAATCAACCAGCCGGGCCGAGCGCCGCCGAATTGGCAGCGCAACGCCAACGCGCCCAGCAAGACGAGCTCAACGAACGCCGTACCCGCCAAGCAGCGCAGGCGCGGCGCATTCGCGACCGACTCGACTCGGCCCCCGATGAAGCCGGCCTGCGTGACATTCAAGGCCAGCTCGAGCAGCTGAGTAGCGACGCGGTAGACGAACTGCGCGAGGAACTGGAAACGCTCCAGGGCCGGCTCAACCAACAGCTCGACGCGCAGCTTGAGCTGACCGAACAAGAAGCCTTCCGCCGGGTCTCAGCCGAAATTGGCGAACTACGCGCCAATAAGGACTACGACGCCGCTTTACGACGCTTGTCAGCGTTTAAGGTACGCCGCAGTGACGACCTGCAGCGCAAGGTCACCGAGCTTGAGCGCAGCATGCGCACCGAGCGCGACAACTACATGGAAACGCTCGACCGCCGGGTCAAGCAGCTGACGACGATGAAAGACGCCGACGGCCTGCGCCGCCTGCGCGACGAAGAGCTGCCCCAAGCCCTACTCGGCGGCCAGATCGCTAAAAACATCAACGCCGCGCTGCAAAAGCTCGATCGTGCGCATAATGAAGCGCTCAACGCGATCGTAACCGACGCCCGCACCGCACTGACCGCCTGGGACTGGACCACCTTCGATCAGCTCGTGGCTGAAAAACGGGAAGTGATGGGCACCAGCAAGCCCGGCAAAGACCTCGACGCTCTGGTCACCCTGAGCGATCAGATGCGCCGCTTCATGGAGACCCTCGACGAGGTGATCCAAAACAGCGAACGCAAGCCGCGCTATCGCCAACTGCTCAATGGCATCCGCGACGCCGACATTGTTCGCGCCGAGCCCGATGCCCTGATCCTTCGACCGCCCTCCGGTGGCGAAGCCCGCGTGCCGATGGAAAAGGTCTCTGAGGCCGAATTGCGCACCGTCACCACCATCATCCTTGGCGAAGAGGCTGTTGTCGAACACGACGCCCTGTTGAAGCAAATTGCCGCAACCAAATAGCGTGGCTGCCTTGCCCTGCGCCACCGCCGCCCAGCGCGCGCCCGCCACCCGGGCGCCGCGCATGGGCAGGAGCACAGCGAGCTAGTATGGCCAAGAAGAAGGGCTTTCGCGGCGGCAAAGACAAGGGCAAGGGCGCCTACTCACGTCAGGCAGGTCTGAGCCGCATCACGCGCGCCAACTCGCAATCACGCACCCGCACCGCCGGCTGGGAGCGCTACGCCGACGACGAAGCTTCTCTTGAAGCCTTCGAAACCGTTGATCGCGGCTCCAATACCGGCGAAGGCTTGCTGGCCAAATTCAACCGGTTGGCCCGCGATACCGCCCACCACGACGGCATCGATGCTGAGATCTGTGGCTTTGACGGCACCGTTGTCATGGCGCGCGATGACCAAGGCCGCGAATGGCCCTGCCAGGTGCGCAAGATCCTCAAGAAGATGCTGCGTGGGGTCAAAACGCCACTGGTGGTGGGCGATGCCATCAAGCTGACCATGCTCGACGACAACGACGCCGTGATCGTAGCGATTGCCGAACGGCGCAATCAACTCGCGCGTGCCGACAGCCACAACAAGGCACTCGAACATATTTTTGCCGCCAACATCGACCACCTGGTGATCGTGGCGGCGATGGCGATGCCAGACCTGAAGACCGGCCTAATCGACCGCTACCTGACCATCGCCCACCACAACGACATCGTCCCGATAGTGGTGTTGAACAAGTCTGACCTGGCCGACCCCACAGAAGCAGCCGCCCTCTACCGCGGCCTCGGGTACACCGTGTTCGCCACCAGTGCCGAACAGGCCGAGGGCGACATCAGCCCACTCCGTGACCACCTGCGTGGCCGATGCTGCGTCATGGCGGGCCAAAGCGGCGTTGGCAAATCGAGCCTGATCAACGCCCTGTACCCAGAGGTGGCGGCGCGCGTCGGAGTGGTGTCAGACGCGCAGCGCAAAGGCCGCCATACTACCACCGCCAGCCGCAGCTATCTCCTGGCCGACGGTGGACGCCTAATTGACACCCCTGGGATCCGCGAATGCGGCATCACCGGTATGGAAGCCCTCAACGTAGCGCTGCTGTACCCTGACATTGCCAAGCTCCATCCGCAGTGCCGCTTCAACAACTGCACCCATCTCCACGAACCCGACTGCGCTGTCACCGCCGCCCTCGAAACCGGCGGCATCGACCCGCGCCGCTACCTCAGCTACCTCAGCATCGTGACCGAAGATCTTGGTGATGGAAATCCGTCATGAACCATTGGCCTCGCGCTGCGTTTATACTGGCTTGGGAGATTTAAGTCTGTGACTGCCCTCGTTGCACGATTTCTGACCGGAAGCCAAGCTGGCCGCAGCCAGCACCTCAAGCCCGGACGCTACGTACTCGGCCGCGGCAAAGACTGTGACCTCCCCTTGCACGACAACGGGGCCTCGCGCCGCCACGCCGAATTGGTCATCGACGACGTGATCAACATCGTCGACCTCGGGTCGGCCAACGGCACCCTTCTTAACGGCACCAAAATCAACGGCAGCGCCACCCTGGCCACCGGCGCCACCCTGCGCATAGGCAATACGGAAATCCTCCTGGCGGCCGAAGGCGGCGCTGGCGAACTGCGTCTCGTTGCCCTCGATGGCCCGCAACGCGGCACCAGCTGGCCGCTCGACGGCGAGCGCACCACCATCGGCCGCGACGGTGATTGCACCCTGCAGATTGCCGAATCCGGCGTCAGCGGCCTGCACGCAACCCTCGACTTTAACCAGGGCAAGGTTCACCTGCGCGACCTCAACTCGCACAATGGCACCTTCCTCAACGGCGACAAAGTTGACGGCAGCGCGCGCCTTCGAGCGGGCGACGTGGTGCAGGTGGGGCCACGCAGCTTCGAGTTTATTGATGGCCGCAGCGACGACTCCGACGCCGTCAAGATTCCCGGCTATCACCTGATCGAACGCATCGGCGCCGGCTCCATTGGCGTCACCTGGCGCGGCAAACGCGAACACGACCTGCGCGCCGTAGCGATCAAAATCCTCGATGCAGATATCGCTGAAGACCCTGCCCACCGCGCCCGCATTCTCAACGCGGCCCGGGCCGCCTCGCGCGTCCAGCACCCCAACGTGCTCGAGGTTCTGGACAGCGGCGTACACGAAGGCCGCGTCTATGTCGTTGCGCCCTGGGCCGCCCACGGCTCGCTCGCCGATCTGATCAGCCACGGCAACGACACCCCTCCGGCCATCATCGCCGCCCTGGCCCTCGACGCCGCGCGCGGACTCGCCGCTGGCGAAGAAGCCGGCATCGTTCACGCCGGCCTGCGCCCGGGCGACATCCTACTCGACAACGATGGCGTGGCCCGCATCGCCGACCTCGGCGTCAGCGGCGCTTTCGATGGCAAACTCGAAGCAGGCAGCGAACGCCCGTATTATCGGTCTACCGAAGAACTCGACGGCCACGCCGCCGATGCCTTGTCCAACCAGTATCACCTCGGCGGGCTGCTCTATCACGCTCTGACCGGCGAGCCACCCTTTGCCGACAGCACCGCGCGCGGCGTGGCCGACGCCCACCGTGAACGCCGCCTACCCGCAATCCGCGACTGCAACCCAACGGTACCCATGGGCCTCGAGCGCATCGTGTCACGACTCATGGCGCGCCGTCCTGCCGAGCGCTATCGCGATTGGGCCGCGGTCATCACTGACCTCGAGAAGGCGGTCCGCGAAGGCGCCCAAGCGGTCATCGCCGAGGCCAGTCACGATAGCTCGATTGCCGAGACGGGCGCCGTCAAAGCCGCCCTCGATGCCCACCAAGGTCGTGGCCGTGGTGGCCGCGCCCTCCGCAAAGGGCGGCGCGGCGACCAGATGCCCGATGGCATCAAGAATCTGGTGATCGCCGCCGGCGTCTTGCTCGGATTACTGTTCTTGCTCGCGTTCGCGCAGCGTTTCATGCGGTAGCTGGGCGTAGCGCTCGGTTCCTGGTTCCTGGTGCGCGCGCCATAGGGGCTGCGCGGTCCTGGGTCCTGGGCCGCCTGCAAGCAGGCTTAGACGCGGGGCTGCCGCCCCGATACCCCGCCCAATGCGCAACAGCCTCCTCTTTGTGGCTGTCCCCATTGACCCAAGCGCCGCAGGCGCGTCCCAGGATCCAGGACCCGACAAGCAACACCCACCAACCCAACACTGTTGTTTCACCCATACCCCCTATACTCACAAACCCATGGGTGACCCTGAGCAACTCCCCACAATCGCCGGCTATACCATCAAGCGCATGCTCGCCGAGGGTGGGATGGGCACGGTGTATGAAGGCGTCCACAACACCTTGCAACGCCGCGTGGCGGTGAAGTTGCTCAAGCAGCAGTTCGCCCAAGACCAAGACTTCGCCGAACGCTTCCTGCGCGAAGCCCGCGCCGCCGCCACCCTCGACCACCCCGGTGTGGTCCGCGTGCACGACGCCGGACGCAGCGCGGATGGGCACCTGTTCCTCGCCATGGCCTTCATCGATGGCAACGATCTCTCGGCCTGGTGCCGCGAGCCCAGCCCCCTGATTGAAGCCGACATCCTACGCATCGGCCAGCGCTGCGCCGAAGCCCTGGCCGCGATCCATGCCGCAGGCCTGATCCATCGCGACATCAAGCCCGACAACATCCTGATGACCCCAGCCGGCGAACCGATCATCACCGACCTCGGTCTGGCGCGCAGCGAACAGGGCGATGACCGCATGACCAACACCGGGCAGGTACTCGGCACCCCGGCCTACATGTCGCCCGAGCAGGCCAAGGGCGAGACCACACTCGATTGCCGGAGCGACATCTACTCACTCGGGGCCACCCTCTTTGCCCTGCTCGCCGGCAAGCCCCCGTTTGAAGGCGCCACACCCTGGGCCACGGTCGCCGCCATCATGAGCGAAGCACCGCCGCAACTGGCGAGCCTCCGACCCGGTCTGCATCCCGATACCTGCGCCCTGATCATGGCCTGCCTGGCCAAGAATCCGGCCGAGCGTCCGTCCAGTGCCAGCGCCTTGGCCGAACAACTTGCTGCGCTGCAAACGGGCGCCACCCAGCCCCGCGCCAGCACCCAGGCAACCATGATCGCCGCTGAACCAAGCCAAGCCGCCACGCGCGATCCCACCCGAGCCTGGCTGCTGCCGATCGGCATCGGCGGCGGCATGCTGGCCCTGGTCGCCGCCATTGTCTTGCTTGGCAACCTGGCCCGCGGCGGCGACCAAGCCCCCAGCGAAAGCATCATCGCATTGGATTCGCAGCCCGCAGGCGACAGCCAGGGTGACCACCAAGCTGTGGCACAAGCTGAGCCCAGTGAAACCGCCGGCCAGCGCCGTGAACGCCACGGTGGCAAATCCATGGCCGCCTCAAGCTCGCCCACCGATCCAGCATCAACACCAACCGAGGCCACCACAACAACCCCGCCTTCAAGCACCGGCTCGGTGAAATCGGGCGTATTTGACCTCGAAAGTGGCCTCCGTGGGGCCCTGGAAGTGCGCATCCTTGGTGACGTCACCAGCAATGAAGCCCGTATCCGCGCTGAACTCGAACGCGAGGGACTCAGCATCGCCCACCACGATCTCGACGACGGCATCGCCGAGATCGAGGGCGACTACCAGGGCAAAGAATACCGCGTGCGCATTTTACCCGTCGATGACGCGCACAGCCGCCTCACGGTGCAGCGCGGTTTCATCGGCGATAAGGAAGCGCAGCAGGCGATCTTTGCCGCCATTGAAGATGTTTTAACCCCAGCTGAATAGACACAGGCCTTGCATAGCCAGTACGGGCACGAGCATCCGGCCGCGGAGTCTACGCTATGGATGCCATTTTGATCGATTGCGCTGGTAACACCGCCCTTGGCGGCGCCAGCCAGCGCTTTGCGCAGACCCGCATCGTTCTCGGCCGTGACGCCAATTGCGACCTGCGCTTCGATGCCGAACGCGAACTGCAAGTCTCGTCTGAGCACGCCGCAATCGAACGCGATGCCGACGGCCTGCTGCTGATCGACCTCGGTGCCGCCAATGGCGTATACTACCAGGGCGAACGCATCGACGGCCAGGTGCGCATCGAAGCCGGCGCTGAAATTCGCCTGGGCCCAGGCGGCCCCAAGCTGACCGCCCGCATTGGCGGCACCGGCGCACCCGCCACCATGGTGGTGGAGGCTCCGGCCATCTTGCAAGCCAGCACCACGAGCCCAGCGGTGACGCCGCGCGCTGAACGCAAAGTTGGCATTGGCGCGGCCACCATGCGCACCGCGCTCAACACCGCCACCAAGCACGAGCGCAAGCGCTTCCTCGTACTCCTGACCCTGGTGGCACTACCGCTGCTCGCGATTGCCGGCTGGGCTGCCTACGCCGCCCACAGCTCAAGCAGCGACGCCGCGCGCGTTGGCGAACGCCTCACCGCCGCCGAACAGGAAAACGTCTCCCTGCTCACCGG
>JAQIBG010000185.1 GCA_027859175.1 Planctomycetota bacterium
CCCTCGCCGCCGCCCTCGCCAGTGGAGCCGATGCGCTCGTTGTGATCGACTTAATCAACCTGGAACACTGGCACCGCGTGTGCCGCGACACCTGGACCGCCGCGCATGGCCCCCTGATCTACATCAGTGGCGTCCCGCGCGACACCATGAGCTGCAACCTGTGCTATGATCAAAACGGCGTCGGCGCGCTCGCGGCCCACCACCTGATCACCAGTGGGTACCAACGCCTCGCCTACCTCTCGATGTGCACCGACAGCTGGAGCCGGGATCGCGCGCAAGGCGCCAGCCGCCATGCCACTAAACGCGACATCCCCCTGCTGCGCTGCGACGACATGGCCAGCGCGCCTTTCAACGCCAGCTTCGAGTGGGACGCCGACGGCTTCGCCAGGGCCCTAGCGCCGCAACTGACGCGCGCGCTTGTCAGCGGCGACGGCCCGCTCGGACTGATCTGTGGCAACGACCGCATGGCCCTCACCGTCGCCGACCTGCTCAATGACAGCGGCCACGCCGCCGGCACGGTTGGCCTCATCGGCTTTGATGGCAGCGAAACCTGCCGTCATCGTGGCATCAGCAGCGTGGCCCTGCCGCTCGACGCCTTCGGTCGCCGCGCCTGCACCCTCCTCTGCGATGCCAGCAATGGCACACAGCCACCAAGCCGCGAACTTCTCTCTGGCCAGGTTCTTGCTCGCGCATCCACCTGGCTGCAACCCAAGCTCTAACCATTAGAACCCTCGGAGTTTCTTCATGATTCGCTCCCTCGCCTTAGGCGTCCTGTGCGCCTCTGCCATCGCCTTCGAGGCCCCGGCACCCACCTACCGCGCTGAAGATCTGGCCGAATCGATCGGCCTCTGTGCCGACCCCCATCAGATCCTGATCACCGAAGGCCGCTGGAAGGGACACGGTACCAAGTACCCCCTTGCGTACTTTACCGACCTCGGTGTGCGCTATTATCGCATGGGGCTCAAGAACGACCTAACACGGCCAGACGTGGTTGAACGGGTCACCGCAAGCTGGGACAGCTACGGTGTGCGCCCGCTGATGTTGATCGACCCGCGTAAAAGTGGCGAACCAGCCGATTTCGCAGCGCTGGTTAAACAATACCCGCCCGGATGTCTCGTCGGCATCGAAGGGCCGAATGAGGTCAATAACAAGTTCCCGCCGCAAGACCTGAACCTGAAATATGACGGCAAAACCGACGAAGCCGCCGGCGTCAGCTTCATGCGCGATTATATTGGTGCGATGCGCGCCGACCCTGCGATGGCCGACATCCCGGTCATCAACTTCACCGCGATCTTCACCGACTACGCCCTAGCCCGACCCTTCGATGGATTCGATTTCAATAATATGCACTCGTACCAGGGCTACGGCGTGCCCTCGTCGAGCTTGGTCATGAATGTCACGCGGGCCAACAACATCCTGCCCGACGGCGCCGTCACCAAACCCTTCATGCCAACCGAATGCGGCTACAATGTCGAACTCGACGTGACCAACCAGCAGGGCTACACCGGCAATGCCGCGGCCCAAGCGCGTTACATCCCGATGCTGCTGGCCGAGTATTTCCGCCACGGCATTGCGCGCAGTTATTTGTTCGCGCTCCACAATGCCGACGGCTACGGCCTCCTGGAATCAGACCAGGAAACCAAGCGACCAAGCTGGTTTGCCCTACAAAGCTTCATGGCTGAAATCGGCGATGCCGCCTGGGATCCAAGCAGCAAGCAGTGTGAAGGCGGCACCGACTTTACCCCCACCACCTTGCTGGTCAGCGCACCAGACGCACCAGACAGCATTCACAGCCTGAGCCTGCAAAAGGCCGACGGCAGTTACCGCCTCCTGCTGTGGAACGAAGTCACCACCTTTGATCCACACAGTGGCACAGACCAGGGCCTGCGCGAGCAACAGGTCAGCCTGCGCTTTGGACAAGCGATGGAGTCTGCGTGCGAGATCCTGACCCAAGATGAAACCGGTCACTACCAAGTAACAACGGGCACCGTCAGCAATGACAGCCTGAGCCTCGCGATCGGCGCCCGCGTGAGCATTGTGCGGCTACGTGCCAAGGCCGGTAGCGACACCACGCCGCCGAACGCAGTCGGCGGGTTGAGCGGCAGCGCCACCGAAAACAGCGTGCGCCTCGAATGGAACGCCAGCACCGACACCGATCACGCCGGTTGGTTTGTGTTCCGCGATGACGGCCACGTGGCCACCGTCACCACACCGAGCTTTGCCGAAGCCAATGCCTGGATCCGCCCGGCCCTCGGCTATCGCTACGCTGTGCAAGCCTTCGACACCGCCGGTAACACCAGCGAACGCAGCGCGATCGTGGTCACCACACCCAACAAGCGCCCCGACTTGGTGGTCACCGATTTTGGTCCTGACCTGCCGCCCGGCAGCGTCATCAAGCCCGGCGACACCGTCAGCTTCCGTGGCACCATCACCAATGTCGGTGAAGGCGCGACCCCGCATGGTGTTCCGGCCGCCATCACCTTCGCAATTGACGGCCAGGTCATCGGCTGGGCCGGCGATGGTGGCGCCAAACCTTTGGCCCCCGGTGAATCCCGCACCTACGTGGCCGATGCCGGCCCCAGCAAAGGCAAGTGGACCGCCACCGAAGGTGGCCACCTATTGCGCGTCGTCGCCGATGACATCAACCGCATCTCGTGCGAACGCGATGAGAGCAATAACGCGGTCGACCGCAGCCTGCACGTTGGCACCAGCGCTGGGCAACTTGATGTGCGTTCAATGCCGGCGTCGTGGCAACTCGATCTCAGCAAGGAAGGCAGTCGCGACTGGATTGCCTTCGCCCAGGGCGGCGTCGACAAGCATGTTCGCAAGGCTGACGTCACGCCGCTGATTGGCAAACTGAGCTTTGTCGGCCAAGGCCACCGCGACAGCACCGGCGGCAGCCCGGTACGCCTGAGTTGGACCGACGGCACTGATCCCACTGCGCGCGAGGTAAGCCATGACGGCCTGTGGGGCAACTGCACCGGCAACGGCTACGCGGTTTCAATAGCGGCCGGCACCGAGGAGCGCACCGCGCGCATCTACGTCTCAGCGATTGAGGGCGCCACCGGCCGCTTCACGGCCAGCCTCAGCGATGGCTCGATTGCTGAAATCGTGTCGCAAGAAACCTGGCGCGGCAATCGTGGCAACGGCAACTGGTCGCCGGTTCCCGGCAGCTTCTCAGCGGTTTATGAAGTCCGCTTTGCCAGCCCTAATCCCAACACCACGCTCGACTGTCGCTGGGAATTGGCCGGCGAACCCAACCAGTTCAAGGGCCAGATCAGACTCCAGGCCATCACCGTTCAATAACGCGAGCCAGCCACCGTGGGCAAATCACGCTCGCTACGCGCCCCGCGTAGCGAGCGTTTTTATACCTACAGAACTGAGAAACTGCTGTCTGGGCCGAGACTGCGCGCATAGCGCACCAGAATCTGCACGCAGGCCTCAACGTCACGCATGTCGACCGTTTCAACCGGCGAGTGCATGTAGCGCAAGGGAATCGATAGCAATGCGGCAGGCACACCTTCGCGCGTGGTAAAAATATTATCGGTGTCGGTGCCCGAACTGCTCGAGATCGACTCGTGCTGCAGTTCGATCGCGGCATCCTTGGCAGCAACTGACAAGCCAGCCACCACCACCGGATGGTTGATCGTGCCATGGGTCACCGTGGGGCCGCCACCGAGCGTCACCTTGCCGTACTGGGCCGCTTCGATGCCGGGCGTATCGGTGGCATGGGTCACGTCGATACACACCGCCACCTGGGGCTTGAGGCGGTAGGTGGCGATGGTGGCGCCAAAGCCGCCGATCTCCTCATGCACCGCATTGAGCAGTTGCACCGTGGCGGCCGCTTGCGGACCCGCCTTCAACTCTTCGGCCACGCGCGCCAATATGTAGCCGCTGACCCGGTTGTCGATCGCCCGCGCTACCACGCGATGCTCACCCAGCGCCTCGGGGCCATCGCGGTACACGATCGGCGAGCCAACATGCACGCCGCGGCCAAACACCTCGTCTTTGCTGCTGGCGCCGATGTCGACGGTGATCTCGTGCCACTTCGGCACCTTGTCGCCCTCGGTGCGGTCACGCAGATGGATCGCGGTATTGCCAACCACGCCGTCAACGCTGCTCCCATCGTCGAGCAAGATGCGCACGCGCTTGGCGCGAGCCACGGCCGGATCACTGCCGCCGAGCGGCACCACGTGGATCAGACCCTCGTCGGTGACATGGCGCACCGCCAGACCGATCTCGTCGACATGGGCTTCGAGCAGCAAAGTCGGGCCACCGCTGCCAGCAATCGTGGCCCAGGCATTACCGTAGGCGTCGTGGTCCACCGCGTCGGCCACGCCCTGCAAGCGATCCACCCACAGGCGCTGCACCGCCACCTCGCGCCCAACCGGGCTTGAGGCATCAAGCAATTGGAACAAGAACTCGCGATCTTCAGGCATGGTCATCTCCTCGACCGCGCATCGTTCACAGCGCAGCCGAGGAGCAAGGGGGCGACTGGGTGCCGGGCAGTCTACAGGTTCAGCAATTGGGCGACACGCACGGCCTCGCCGTCAAGCTCACCGACCACGGTCACACGCCACGCGCCCGCGCGCGGCAAACCAATCGCCAAGGATTCGCCCGGGGCATCCCAATCCAAAGTCTGATCGAGCGAACTACTCGACGCGCGATAGAAATGCAGACGCACCGCGGTCAAACGCTGCGCGGCCTCACCGGTCAGACGCAACTGCACCTGGCCTGGCTCGCCCAAGCCCGTGCTGAGCAAGGCGAGGCCGGCCTGCTCAAAGTGCCGCTCGGCGGCGCGGTCTTGATCAAACTCAGCCCCGCGTTGATAGGCGTTGACCTCAACACTGGAGGCGTCGGTACTGATCACCGAACCCACCGAGATCAAATAGGCGCCAATCAAGACCAAGAAGAACACGGCAGGGATCACCGCCCAAGGTTCAATGCGCCGTTTGCTATCGCTGTTCTGCTCGCTCATCGTCGTATCATCACCTCGAGTTGCTCAGAACCGGTGCCCCAGTCGACCTGCAGATCCACTGTCTTGGACGGATGATCAGCGGGAATCTCCAGGAACAAGGTCAACTCGCGCTCGCCCTGTGGCCCGAGTTCGAAGTGCGCGGTTTGGGTGCGAATATTGCCGCCCGGAACGTCGATCAGAGACAGGTCGAGCTCACGCGGTTCATCAACACGGCTCACCATCAGCAGATTCACCACCTTGCGGATGATCTTGACGCCGGCCTCGCTTTCGCCGTAGCTCGCGGCGGCGGTGTCGCGCATCCGCCGCACTAGCACATCCTGGCGACTCACCAGCGACAGCACGGTGACCGCCACCAAAGCTACGTAAACCACCGCGTAGAAGATGGTGCGCGGACGGATCACCTTGCGCTTGCCACGCCCCTGAATCTCGCACTCAGCCGCGTAGCGAATCAAGCCGCGCTCACGCCCGATCTTATCCATCACCGTATCGCAGGCATCGATACAGGCCGTGCAGTGAATGCACTCAAACTGCGAACCATTGCGGATATCGATGCCGGTTGGGCACACCTGCACGCAGCGTCCGCAGTCTACACAGTCGCCTTCGGCCTTGTCTTTCTTGCCACGCGGCTCGCCACGGTTTTTGTCGTAGCTCACGCCGAGGGTATGGTCGTCAAGCATGGCGGCCTGCATCTTGCCGTACGGGCACACCACCATGCAGGTCTGCTCGCGGAACCAGCCAAAGTTGAACACGATGGCACCGAAGAAAGCCGTAAAGAAGAAGGCCGCCGTTGGGTGGTTAATCGGATCGATCAGGATGCCACCGATGAAGGCCTCACGGCCCACAAACACCGCCGTGGCCGTGTTCGCCAGCGCCCCTGCAACCAAGGCATACAACACCCACTTGATGAACTTGCGCCCTGCCAGGTTGGCAGCGCCACCCTTGCGATGCGCCGCCGCGCGACGATGCCCCCGGCCCTCAAGCAATTGCTCAATCGGCCGGAACACCATCTCCAAAAATACATTATGCGGACACAGCCAACCACAGAACACGCGCCCAAACAGCGCCACCATCAGCAAGGTGCCAATCAGAAACAGCAAGAAGAACAGCACCAGGTAGCGCACATCCTGCGGCTGAAACACATGGCCGAGGAACACATAGGCGCGATTCGGGATATCGATGAACAGCAAGGGGTAGCCGCCAACCTGAATAAACGGCAGCACCATATAAAACGCGATCAAGAACACCGACACCACAACCCGGCGCTTACGCCACACGCCACCAGCGATATCAGCCGCCACAAAGCGACGATGCCCCTGCTTGTCAACGCTCGCCAGCACCGAACGAAAGTCCTCAGGCGGTTGGTCAGGATTCAAGGGCATGGCGTCCTCCGCTCACGCGCGACATGCGCAGATTGCCATCATGCGCCATCCCCCCCACCGTTTGAAGCCGAAACTGCCCGGTTTCTGGGATGATCCACTGAAGCTATGTTAATGGATGAAGAGGGTTCCTAGTTCCTGGTGCGCGCGCGGCGGCTACTTCGGCCTTAGGTCCTAGATCCTGGACAGCGCTGCGCGCGTTAGGTCGTGGGAACAGCCGTGGTGGCCACGCCCAAAATGCGCACCGGCCCGAACCACAGCATGAACACAATCGCCGGGCGCGTGTCGCTGAGGGCAGCGACACTCCCAGGCGCGGTTGCGTGCGGCCAGGG
>JAQIBG010000240.1 GCA_027859175.1 Planctomycetota bacterium
CCTCCAGTAAGCGCGCACTTTCCGGAATAAACCGCAGCACGCGCACAAAGCGCAACAGACGCGATAGGCGCAAAAGCAGGATCAGCGAAAACTCGTCGGCCGGAATCGACGGGATAATGGCGCCCGGTAAACTCGCTAGCACCAGGAACAGATCAAAGCGATTGATACCGCGCGACCAAAAGCTGACCCACCCTAAGATCCGAATCTTGACCACCATCTCGAGCGCGAAATACGCCAGGCAGGCCATATCCAAGGCCAACAAAACGCGGCGCCATCCGCTATCTAAACCTGGAAAGGCCAGCGCGAACAAAAGCGCCGCATTCAGCGCGATGACACCCACCACCACGCGGTCAGACACCACGGCGCCGAATCGTGGGTGTTCGGCATGAGCACGCATCGTGGTTTTGAGTTCTGGCACATCAGAGCATGCCAAAAGCAGGACAGTCCGGCAAGCCGGCGCCAGAGTGACCGACTGACCAGTCGGTCATTGACCGACTGGTCAGTCGACATAATCTCCGCGCCATGCCTGAGCTCAGCAGTGCCAAATCCGTCGCCATTCTCGACGCCGCCATCGCCGAGTTTCGCACCAAGGGCTTCGCGGCGTCACGCATCGCGGATATCGCGGCTGCAGCCGGCGTCGGCAAGGGAACCGTCTACGAATACTACCGCGCCAAAGAGGACCTGCTCCTAGAGGCCTGCCTCTACACCTGCACCCGCAACGAGCTGACGATGAGTGGAGACGGCCCGATTGACCCCACAGTCGGCTTCGGTACCCCTCCAGGCGCCAACCCGGTGCGCGTGATCCATGACACGCTGGTGACGGTCATCGGCACCATCCTGGTATCCAGCCGCAGCGAATTCCGCCTATTCTCAGACCTGCAGTCAATCAGCGCCGACCAGCCCGAGTTGATGGAACGCGTACGCGAACGCTTCGTCGGCAAGATCGGCGACTGGCGCGCCATGGCCCTGGCACAAATGGAGAGCGGGATTGCCAACGGCCTGCTCCGCCCCCTACCCGAGCTCAGCAGCGCCGCGCATATGATCGTGGCCACCGTCGACGGTCTGATCTGGCAACACATGTGGGAAACCGATGCCGACCCCCACCAGCTGGCCGGCGACATGGCCCGCACCTGGTGCCGACTCTTAATGCACGAACCGCAACGCCTTGAGGAATACCTCGCATGATGCGCTCCAGCCTGACCTGCCTTGCCATAGCCTGCTTCACGCTGGCCCTGCCTGCCGAAGACCAAACCTGGCAACCCGACCAGCATCCCGCCGTCATCGAACAGCAACTGCACGGCGTAACGCGCCCAGTGCGCATGCTCGACTTGGCCGCCGAGGTGTCGGCACGTCTCAGCGCGATAAGCGTTGCCCAAGGCCACATCATCAAGGACGACGAACCCCTCCTGCACTTCGACCAGACCCTATCCCAAATCGCGGTTGACCGCGCCCAGGCAGCGATTGCCGAAGCCGAGGCCCGCCGCGCCACCGCTGCGGCCGAGCACAAACTGGCTGCACGCGAGGCAGACTATCAACTCGCCGAACAGGCTCGCATTGATGCTCTGATCGCAGACGGCCGCCTGAGCCAGCGCGAACAAGACGCGAGTCGCTTTACCGCCGAAAGCGCGGCGCTGCGCCGCGATCTGGCCGCAGCCGGCCTCGCCAGCGCGGAAGCCAGCGTAGTCAGTGCCCAGGTCGCGCTGCGTGAAGCCCAAGAGCATCTGGCCCGCCACTATGTGAGCGCACCGCAAGGCTGGGTGGTATCAACCCACCTGCTCGAACCGGGCACCATGGTCGCTGCGGGCACGCCGGTGGTTCGCCTCCATGACGTCTCCGAGCTCAACATCGAATTGCGTCTGAGCGAAGAGGAGATCCGGGCATTGGGCACGGCCCCAGAACTGCACTTCGCCGACTTCGACACCACCGCAACCGCCAGCGTTCAGCGCATCGCAGTCGACTTTGACCCCACCAGCCGCAAACGTTTGGTGGTGCTGCGCATACCTGGCGACGCCGCGCCAATAGCCAGCGGCGGCCTGTTTGTCACCCTGCGGCTCATGGTTCCACTCAGTGGCGGCGGCGTATTGGTGCCGAAAAACTTCATCCTGCGCGGGCGCGATCGCATTTTCGTTGAACGCGATGACGGCACCCGGATCGCCGTGGTGCCCATCACCGAGCGTGGCGATTACGTGGTGCTCACCAGCAGCGCCCTGCCTGCTGGCACCATCCTCCAAACGCTAGGCACCCTCACGGGAAGCGCGCCATGAAGGGGCTTATCACCTTCGGGCTCAATCGCCCGGTCATGATGAACCTGCTGTTTATCGGGCTGGTCATCTACGGCGCCTTCGTGGCGGTGCCGGGAATACCGATCGACCGCTACCCCAACTTCGCCTTTGGCGAGGCACAAATTATCACCAACTGGCCCGGCGCACCGGCCGAAGACGTAGAACGCCTCGTCACTGAACGTATCGAAGACTCGCTGCGCGGCATGAAGCACATCGACTTCATCAGCTCACGCAGCATGGCAGGGCTTAGTGAGATCCAGGTCAAATTCGAAGACGACACTGATTACGACGCACTCTACGACGATATGCGGATGCGCATTCTGTCGGCACAAAACCGCCTGCCGACAGTGAATGGCGAGGCGCTGTCACCCACCATGGATAAGATCCAAACCGACAGTTGGCTGCCGGTGGTGCAAGTAGCGCTACGCGCTGAACACCCCGAGCACCCCGTGCCCAACCGGCAACTGGTGCTGGCCGCTAAAGAGTTACGCACTGAACTCGAAACACTACCCGGGGTTAAACGCATCAAATTGATGGGTGATGACCAAGAGCAGTTCGTGGTCGACCTCGACGGCGACAAGCTGATTCGCCAGGGCGTCACCCTAGTCGACGTTCAAGCCGCCCTCAGTGCCAGCGGCCACAACCTGCCCGCAGGCTTGCTCGACACCGCCGTTGGCGAGCAGGCGATACGTGTCGACGGTATTTACCGTACCCGCAACGATATTTTATCGGTGGTGGTACGCAGCGAAGGCGACGGCCAAAGCATTACCGTCGCCGACCTCATCGACCCCACCACCACCGGCGAGCGCCGAATCGAAGGCGCGATGCGCTTGTCGTCTGGCGGCGAACCAGCCGTGCTGGTGCAGGTCCTCAAGAACGAAAGCGCAAACGCCAGCACCGTTCGCGACATGGTGGCCGACCGACTCGATAAATGGCAGCACGCCAACAGCAATCTGGGCATCGTTGGCGACATCAACCTCGACAGCACCATCAAGATCGCGAACTCCTTAACCGTACTCAATTGGAGTCTCGGCCAGGGCGTTATTCTGGTTGCGCTCGTACTACTCGTATTCCTTACCTGGCGCACCGCGGTGCTCACCGCGAAGGGCATCGTGGTGAGCTTTCTCGGCACCATCATCGTCTTTTACATTACCGGCTACAGCCTCAACGAACTCACCCTGCTCGGCTTCGTGTTGGTGGTGGGCATTGTGGTCGACGACGCGATTGTGGTGCTTGAAAATATCCAGCGCCACCGCGAAGAAGGCAAACCCCTGCGCGAGGCCGTGGTCGACGGCACGAACGAAGTATTCATGCCCGTGGTTTCGGCCACCCTCACGACCTGCGCTTCGTTCCTGCCCCTGTTGCTGATGACCGGCACCGTTGGCGACTTCTTCTCCTTGATCCCCAAGGCGGTGGTTGCGGCGCTGGTGATCTCCTTGGTTGAATGCCTCCTGGTGCTGCCCCTGCACGTTGAAGAAGCGGAACGCTTTCTCGGGCGCGAAACGGTGCGCGTGCACTCGCATGGCCGCACCGACGGACTCGACACCGAGGCCTACACCAGCCGACCCGGCATTGCCGGCTGGTTTGCCCGCGTCTACGACCGCCGCCTGCGTTGGAATTTGCGTCACCCGGTTATGGCCTTGGGGATCGTGGCCGCCCTGTTTATCGGCTCGTTAGCAATCTTGGCCCAGTCGGTCATGGCACCGCAACTGAAGATGCCAGCCCTGCTCAAACTCGAATTTTTTCCCGACGACACCTCCATGGCCAACGTCTGGGTTACCATGCCATCGGGCACGCCGCTGAGAGAGACCGAAGCCACCGTGCAGGCGATCTCGCGTGACTTGCTTGAGCGTGGCCCTGATCACGTCGCCACTGCATTGGCCTTCGCCGGGTTCAGCGTCGACACCAGCTACAAGCCACAATGGTCGCGCCAGTATGGATTTTTGCAGGTTGAACTGCCCCCCATCGCCGAGCGCGCCTTCGACGACCCACGCGCCTTCATCGCCCTGCTCAACACCGAACTGAAGCAACGCTTCGGAGTCAACGGCATTGAGGTCAAGGTAGACGCTCAACGCGATGGCCCGCCCACCGGGCAAGACGTCACCGTACGCGTCAGCGGTCTCGACTCAGACCAAGTGCTGCGCCTAGCCGACGATGTACGCGACCACATCCAGGCGCGGGCCGGACCCGACGGCGATCTCGCCGGCATCGTCAACCTGCGCCATGATTTCGATCGCTTTCATTCGGCAGTCACCTTCGAGCCCGATCGCGATGAACTCGCGGCCCTGCACCTGCAAGAGCGTGACGTGCAGGCTTTCTTGGCCGGCGCCTTTGATGGCGTCTACGTTGGTGACTATAGGCGAATCGACGAAGACATCCCGGTGCGCGTTCGCCTCGCACGCGGCGACATCCAAGACTCCACCGACATTCTCGACGTGCCCCTGATCGACCGGGGCGATGGCACCCTGCTGCGTTTTGCCGACATGGGCACCTTCGCCACCCGCATCGAACCCGCACTGTTGACGCGTCGCGACTACGCTCGCGTGATCAACGTCACCGCTGACTTCGCACCCGATGCCGCGCTCAATGCCTTCGCGGTCAATGCGATGATCGACGAATGGTATCAAGAGCACCGACAAAAGTACCCCGGCGCCAGCATCGCCTTCGGTGGCGAGGCCGAAGACACCGGCAAGAGCTACCGCAGCCTGCTGGTGGCCATGGGCGTATCGATATTCCTGATCTACCTGTGTCTCGCGGTGCAGTTCAATAGCTATCTGCAACCGGTCATCATCATGTCGAACATCATCTTCAGCTTCACCGGCGTGGTGCTGACGCTCGGCGCTTTTGGCGCCATGGCGATTGTGTTTGGTGATGACGTAGTGCGGCCCGAACGCGCCACCTTCACCG
>JAQIBG010000242.1 GCA_027859175.1 Planctomycetota bacterium
AATCGCCGCCGCCAACGGCTTCTCGTCTCCCGAACTGATGTGCCGGTGTTTTCAGCGGGTGCTGGGCTGCAGCCCCTCGCAGTGGCGGGCCCGCCCTGCGAGCGAAGAGCCCGGGCATCCGAAGTGACCCTAAGAGCCCGCGTATGATCCTGGATACCCAAAGGGCCTATGTTATGGTCAATACCATTTGATTTACATGTCCTGCATTTGCCCCCATTGATTCTCAAGGGCGAAGTCGGTTCATGCTCTAGTCTTGTTCGTTTAGGCGTTCATGGATTTGGGCTATATCAAGATCAAGCTTCTGTAATCGATCACGCGCATCCTTCTCGATCTCCTGGGCAGCGTTTTCTCCGCCATTGAACTGAGCCGAATACCTCAGCTTTTCTTGGAGCAACATGCTTAGCGCAAAGGTGGCTCGCAGCTTGGTGTCTTGAGAGTTTAGCAAAAGGGTAATGAAGTCATTATGACAGAGGCTCTGGGCGATGGCCTCATTTAATTGAGGGGAATAATCCGAGCTTGGTATTATGGGGATTTGAAGATAATCGAGACGGATCGCCTCATTGATCGTCTCCTCAATATCGGCTGCCATGGCCGATGTTACTAATAATAATAGGATGATGTATTTCATTGGGTCCCTTGAAATAAGAGGTCTTGATCTTGCCCAAAATAACGGACCGGTGGTTTAGGCACACTGTTGGTGCCGGTGCTCAAAATCATCATGGCTCAGGTTGCCCAGGGCGGAGTGTTTCCTGGTTCGAGTAGAGAATGTCTCGATGGAGTCGAAGATGGCAAGCTTGGCCTGTGCATGCGCATAAAACGTGTCACGGTGAACGCATTTGACTTTGAGCGTGTGGAAGAAGCTTTCCACGCCCGTCAACTCGGGGCAGGCTCACAGGTGTGGCGGCGGCGGACGGAGTGCGAGTGCGGAGCCCAGGTTCACCTCCATCATGGCTCTGGTCTCCCTGACTCCCACGGGCTGGGAGGAGCGTGCGGCCGAGGCCAGCCAGGGCGGCATCCAGGTCACGCGGCGAAGACCAGAACCGGTCCCCGTCCTTCCACGCGGCATGCTGCCGCCGAGCATGGCGGTCATGAGTCGAAGCAAGAAAACTGTGGATCCAAAGCAGCTCAACGGCCCCGAACTGCTGGAGCGCATCGCGGCCGAGGTAGGCGTCTCGACCCGCACCGTGTACCGCGTTCTCAACCAGCGCAGCGGCGAGGTATGGGCTTCGGCGGCCAGCCGAGGCGATCGCATCCGCGCGTTGGCTCAGGAGTGGGGCTATCGGCCAAACTTGGCCGCACGTACCACCCGCACCGGCCGCTTTGGGTCGATTTCGCTGGTCATGGGCATGGGCCCGAATTCCACCAATTTCCCGCTCAGTTTCATCAAGGGCCTGCACGATGGACTAGCCAACTGCGGCTTCAGCCTACAGGTGTCGCGGGTGCACGATGATCAACTCGCCGACGTCGAGGTCTTGCCGAGCTACCTCGGCAGCCAGCAGGTCGACGGCTTGGTGATTTACTACGATCAGCCGCTCCCAGCCCACGCTGAGGAGGCTCTGGCCGCTAGTCGACTGCCACACATCTGGGTCAACCTCAAGCGCCAGCAGAACTGCATCCACTACGACGATCGAGGCGCCGGTCGGCTGGCGGTCGAAACGCTGCTGGCTTTGGGCCACCGTCGCATCGCCTACCTGCGGCGCTCTGGTGGCCGCCATCATTCGAGCGCCGATCGCTTGCAGGGCTATCGTGCCGGCATGCGGGCCGCCGGCTTGGAGCCGATCCTGATCGAGCCCTTCGCTGGCCTTTCGGCTGAGGAGTCGGATGTCAGTCGCTTCGTCATGTCCGATCGCCTCACCACGCTCTTTGCCGCCCTTGACCCCTGGCCGACGGCCATGATTGGCTACTCCGCTGACGACATGCTAGCTGCCTATATCGCCGCCCTTCGGCTTGGCCGCCAGGTGCCGCGCGATCTGAGCCTGATCGGCATCCACCAGGGCCTGGACACGCCGGCCGGGATGCCGCTGAGCCTGGTCGCCAGCGAGGCCTACGGGCTGGGAATTGAGGCCGGCCATCTGGCCGCGGCCCAGGTCGCCGACCCGGCTACGCCGCTCAAGCCCCACCGCCAACCCTATGCGTTCCGGCCGCGTGGTACCCATGGCCCGGGGCCGGCGTGAGCCAGGCGCGTTCAACGCCGGCGCCGCGCGGCCGTAGGACGTATTGACAACGATGCCAAATTGTATCGTTCACACAGCCAAAGGAGTTCCAGTATGCGCGCGATCAGCCTGCTCGTCGTCACCACCCTGTGCACGGTTCTGACCCTGCCCGCCGCCGAGCAGCCCGCGTGGCAGGACAACCAGTTCCCTGCCTGGGCGTCGCCGCTGCAAGCGGGCGCGAAGGTGGTCGAGGGCGGTACTGAGATCCGCTGGCTGCCCGAGCCCTACCGCTTCGAGGCTGGGGACTCACGCCGCTACATCGACTTCGAGGGCGGCACCGACAGCAGCGATGGCCTCACGCCAGCCACCGCCTGGAAGCACCATCCCTGGGACGCCCAGGCCACCGCCCAGGCCGCGGCTGGCAAGGGGGTGCACAGCTACATCTTCAAGGGCGGCGTGATCTACCGCGGCGCCCTGGTCGCGCGCGATTCCGGCAGCGCCAGCGAGCCGATCCGCTTGACTCGCGATCCCGCCTGGGGCGAGGGGCCGGCGACCATCGCCGGCTCCGAGGCCGTCAGCGGCTGGCAGCGCGCTCCCGCTGATGCCGTCCGGCGCTCCGGTTCCCAGAACCACAGCCTGCCCGACGAGGCCCGGGCGCATCTGTGGGTCGCGCCGGTGCCTGGCGACTTCGTCCCGTCTGCGGCCTGGACCCTGTCCGCCTCCGGAGAGCGCGCGCGCCTGACGCTGGCGCGCTGGCCGAATTGGCAGATCACCCATCCCTACAACATCTTCACGCAATGGCATCGCGTCGAGAAGATCAATACGGGCTTCCCCAACACGAGCATCTACGCGCCCAAGGTCTTGAATGATCCCGACCGCAACGCCTTCAAGGGCGCGACGGTGTGGATGGACCACGCCAACACCAGTGGTGAGTTCTCGATCATCGGCCCGTTCCCGTCACCCGCCCTCGGCTACGACCCAGACAGCGGACGGCTCTTGGTGACCTTCACCCATCCGCGGCGGCATCCGCAGCCGGGCGCGCCCTTCTACCTCGAAAATATGCCAGGCTTTCTCGATCAGGCCGGCGAGTGGTGGTTCGATCGCGACGAGCATAAACTCTACGTCTGGTTGCCGGGTGACGGCGATCCGCGGCAGAGCACGGTCGAACTCGCCCACCACCGGGTGATCATCGATATCCCGAGCCAGCGTCACATCGAGATCGCGGGTTTGACGCTAACCGGCGGCAATAGCATCGATCTCAACAAGGCCTCGCGCTTCCGCCAGCCCGAGCCGGTGTGGGAGCAATTCGATGGCTATACCCAGATGGCGGCCATCCGCCTGCACAATGCCAGCAGCGACATCGTCATGCGCCATCTGGCGATCGAGCACACGGCCGGCACCGGCATCAGCAACCTGATCACCGACGAAGGGGTCGCGCAGAGCGAGATCAGCCTGCGCGACAGCAGCTTGCAGCACATCGACAATGACGGCCTGCGGATGCGCAATCGCTCGGCCCCGAGCAACCGGCCGAACGGTCGGATCGAAGGGGTCACGGTGTATCGCAATCGTATGCATGACATCGGTATGCGCTCCAGCGTCGATCAGGGGGGGCGTGGGATCGACATCAACGGTCTGACCCTCGGCGACATCGCCGGCAATGTGATCAGCCGGACCGGCGGCCAGGGCATCAATATCGTGGGTGGCAGACGCGGCGAACACGTCCCCCTGATCCGGATCCAGATCCGCGAGAACCAGGTGAAGGACACGCTGTTCCAGAAATCCGACTTTGGCGGCATTGAGTTCTGGGGCCACGGCCCCACCTACGTCTACAACAACATCTCGATCAACCCGATCGGCATCGTCGCGCATCGCGGCGCCTACCACAAGAACGAGTGCTACTATTTCGACCACGGCTTCAAGGGCTACCTGTTCAACAACTTCGGCTGGTCCGAGGCGCGCGACGATGCCCATCGGGGCGTGGTCGGCGACCACTTCTTCAAGGAGGTGCGCAATCGCTGGAACATGGCCTTCCACAATACGGCCTACAACATGCGTGCCTTCCAGAGTCACGAGGGCCGCCACGGCGATCAGCAGTACTACCTGGGCAACCTCGCGATCAACATGCGCGGCAAGTTCCTGAGTTTCTGGCGCCTGGATGAGGCCGAATCCATCGGCTACGGCAACAACGTCTTCGCTGGCGAATACAATAAGATCTACGACCGTTGGCACGGAGACGCCTTCGCTACCATCGATGAGACCCGCGCCCATATCGAGGGATTGGGCAATCACGTCACGCAGCAGGTTGGTTGGGTGACCGATGACCAGCCGGTGGTGGATGCCGAGAGCCACGACTTCCGACTGGCGGACAGTTCAGCGGCGATCGATCGCGGGGTACAGGTTTTCGTTCCCTGGGGTCTCTACGGCAATGTCGGTGAGTGGCACTTCCGCCATCAGCCCAAGGATCCGAACACCGTCCTGTCCGACGCGTTGTACTCCCAGGCGTACCATGGGGGCAACGGCGACCTGATGCTGGGCACGGAATTGACCTCGACCGCCCTGGAGGGCGACGGCTTCAACGCCGAGGATTACCGACCCGGCATTCTGGAGAATTGGAACCGCGGCGCCCTGCAGTTCGACGGCAGCAAGAGCATGCGCATCCCTCACGCGCGACTGGCGGCCGATGTTGTCGTCCAAGTCAAGGACAAGGACCCGAAGGTCACTCCTGCTTCCGAGCGCCACACCGTGAGCATGACCGACAACAACTTCCTGATCGAAGCCGTGTTCCGCGCCGAGCAGGGGGGCGGTGAGATCGTCGCGAAGCTTGCCGAGGGTGCAGGCTATGCCCTGGGTGTCGAAACGAGTGGCCAGGTGCGGCTGATTCTGCGCGCAAATGGCAGTGAGCTCAGTCTCCGCACTCGCGCCCAGGTGCTCGATGGCCGCTGGCACCATGTCGTCGCCGAGGTCGATCGTGCCGCTGCTCAGGTACAGCTCTATCTGGATGGCGCGCGCGTGGACCCCGTCAGTACGGGCGCGATGCCCGCTGCTGGACAGTCTCTGCTCAACGAAGCCGACTTCGTGGTCGGAGCGGGTTGGCACGGAGCGCTTGACTTCCTGCGCCTGTCGCGCGGCACCTTGGCCGATGCGCAGACCAGCTTCGAGGAACTGATGTCCTGGCAGTTCAACGGCCCGCATCTGCACGACTTCCTCGGCCGTGCCGCAAGCGGCGAGGCCCGCGATGTCGGCGCCCTGGAGCACCCCGGCGCCAGCGGACGCCAGCCGATCAACTACACGCCGCCGGCGTCGGCCGTCGACGCCATCGCTCAGGCCCCCACCGACGTCTTCCTCGACGGCGCCGGCCGCACGGTGAAGGCGGTGGAGTGGGGCTCGGTGTCCGTGCCCGAACGGGCTTCTGTCGGGAGTGAGATCATCGTCCAGGTCGTCTTCGGCACCGAGACCATCGACCGCCCCCAGCACCTGCGCATTGACCTGCACGGTTTCATGGGTCGCAAGCGGGTGCCTGGCCTCGCGCGCTCGACCGCGATCCGGGTCATGCCGGGCGTCACCACGCCCTACACCGCCCGCATCACCATCCCGAAGCGCGAGGGGCTCAGCCGCGTCGCTGCGGTGGTCTACGCCACCAACGACGGTTGGTCGGGTAAGACGGTCTCAACTGAGGTCGGTTTCGAGATCGGTGAACCCAAGGCGGTGGAGGAATGATGCGCTACTCCAGTATGGCCCTGCTCGTCGGCTTGGGTGCGATTCTGCAACTGGCCGCCACCGAGCAGGTGCCAGGCTGGGCCGACCAAGCGCTGCCTGCCTGGTCCAGTCCGGTCCATTCCGAGGCCGTGGTGGTCGAGGGTGAGACCGCCATCCGCTGGGTCCCCGAGGCCTTCAGCTTTGAGGCGGGGTCATCACGGCGCTATATCGACTTTGCTGCCGGTGACGATGCCAGCGATGGTCTGAGCCCGGCCACTGCTTGGCAACGGCATCCGTGGGATCCTGAGGCCGGTGGTGTGGCCGCGGCAACAAGCGGCGTGCACACCTATGTTTTTAAACGTGGTGTGGTCTATCGCGGGCAACTCATTGGCCGTGAGTCGGGCAGTGCAGAAGAGCCTATTCGGCTGACCTGTGATCCGGCTTGGGGCGACGGGCCAGCGGTGCTGGCCGGCTCAACTGCAGTGACGGGTTGGGAGGCCGTGACCGCCGAGGAAGCAAGCGCGGCGGGTATCCCGGCCCAGTCGCTTGGTAAGGTGTGGGCCGCAACGGTGCCTGGTGATTTTGTTCCGCGGGCCGCTTGGTTGCTCCAGGGCGACGGTCAGCGTCAGCGGATTCCTTTGGCCCGCTGGCCGAACTGGGAGATCGACCACCCGTTCAATCATTTCAGTCAGTGGTTCCGCGTTGAGGAGGCCGATGGCGAGCGCAATACGCGTTGGCCGCGCACCACGATTTCTGCAGAGGTGCTCAAGGGGTATGCCCCCGACGCCTTCGACGGCGCCACGATCTGGGTCAATCACGCCAGTTCGGGTGGCATGATATCGATTATCGGCCCCTATCCCTCTGAGGCCTCAGGCTATGATCCAGACAAGGGCAGCCTGCGCGTTCCGCTCACCCATCCGAGTCGCTTCCCGCAGCCGCAAAGCCCGTTTTTCTTAGAAAATCTGCCGCGCTTTCTTGATCGTGATAACGAGTGGACTTTCGTGCCTGAAAGCCGCCGAATTTTCCTGCGTCTGCCTGGCGACCTGAGCCCGGAGGTGACGGTGGTTGAAGTGGCTCGGCATCAGGTGGTTCTTGATCTGGTTGACCTGCAACACGTGGTGGTTTCGGGGCTGACGATAACGGGCGGAAACGCCATGAATATCAACCGGGCACCGCGCGGCATTGAAAAGCGTGACGATGTCTACCGCCGCCCGGACAACTATTCGGTGATGGCTGCGATCCGGTTAACGGGTGATGTGCGCCATGTGCGCTTGCAGCACCTGACCGTGACCGATAACGCTGGCTGCGCCGTGGTGAATAACATTCAACGTTCCGAGGATCGGTTAGAAGATATTGTGATTGCCGACAGCCGATTCGCTGACATCGACAACAGCGGCATCCATTTTGCGCGCCGGGTTGGTCCGGTTCATTACCCGAGCGGTCGGGTCAGCAATATTCGCATCGTGCGTAATGCGATGGAGACGATTGGCCTACGCTGCAGCGTCGATCAGGGCGGCCGCGGGATTAACGTGGTTGGTTTGGAGATCGGTGAGATTGCCGGCAACGTCATCCACCGCACGGCCGCTATGGGGATCAACGTCGTAGGCGCGCTCGGTCCGCTGACGCGGATTCAGATTCACGGCAACCAAGTCTCTGAGGGCTTGCTGCACAAAAACGACTTCGGCAACATCGAGTTTTGGGGCAATGGGCCGGCCTACGTCTACAATAATATATCTAAAGACCCGGTCGGATTTTTTGCCAACTATAGTTCCTATCACAAGGCTGAGGCCTTCTACTTCGACCATGGTTCCAAGGGATTCTTGTTCAATAACATCGCTTGGTCGCGCGAATGGCCGGAGGCCCGGCATGGCGTGCTCGGGCAAACCTTCTTCAAAGAGGTGCGCAATCGCTGGAATCAAGCATTCCACAACACCGCCTTCAGTTTCCGCACGATGCAGAATATGGAGGGGGTCAATGGGCAGCAGCAGCATTACTTAGCCAACCTCTTCATTCAGCGTCATGTGAGCACCTCCTTCTTTGGCCATTGGGGCTTGGAGACCGCCGACGGTATCGGCTACGCTCGCAATGTATTAGCCGGGCCGCATGGTGCGGTGTTTGGCCGCGATCGTGGTAACTCCTTGCGCACTGCGGCTGCCTTTGAGGCGGCGGTGGCGGAACTCGGCAATCATGTCACAACCGATGTGCCAGCTTGGGTCACGGCCGATCAGCCGGTGTACGACGCTGAGGCCAGCGATTTCAGGCCGACCGATGATTCAGCCGTGATTGACCGCGGGGTCCGAGTGTTTGTGCCGTGGGGGCTCTACGGCACGGTGGGCGAATGGTTCTTCCGGTGCGAGCCCGGGAATCCTGGGCGGGTTTTGGCGCACGATCTGTATTGGCAGAACATGTATTCGGGGGCCTCGGTGCCCGACAACATTCCTCCCAACGATCTGATTGGACCAGATTTCACGGTTGCCGACTACGTGCCGGGGATCCTTGAAGATTGGAATAACGGCGCTGTTGTGTTTGATGGCGCGCGCGCCTTACGCCTGCCGCAGGAGCGTTTGATTCAGGACATTGCAAAGAGTCGACGTAATAAGGATCCCGTTCAGGTACCGGGTCGCGAGCGGCGCACCGTGCGGATGTCTGACAATAATTTCCTGATCGAAGCGGTGCTGCTGGCTGAGTCCGGTGGTGGCGTAGTCGCAGGCAAGATGGACTCGGAGGTTGGCTACGCGCTGGAGCTTGATGACGCGGGTCGACCGCTGCTGCGCTTGCGGGGTCAAGACGGAACGGCCTCGTCGCATACCGCGGCTGATGCCGTGCTTGACGGGCGGTGGCATCACTTGCTGGCCGAGGTCGATCGTGCTGCGGGCACCGTGACCATCTACCGCAACGGTGTGATGCAGGAGCTCGTGCCTGCCGGGCAGATGCCGGGTGCTGGCGTGTCGCTCGATAACGAGGCCGATTTCGTGGTTGGTGCCGGATTCCACGGCGCTCTTGATTATCTACGTGTGTGCCGTGGCACCCTGGGCGATGCCCAGACCGACATCGCGACCCTGATGAGCTGGCAGTTTGCGGGGCCGCAACTGCATGATTTCACTGGCCGCCCGGCAACTGGTCCGTCACGCGATGCCGGGGCGATCGAACATCCAAGTGTGTCAGGACGCCAAGCGATTCATGCTCCAACTGCTGATTCTTGGGCTACCGAGGCCGATCCGTTCACGCGATTGATAGCGCAGCCGTGGAAGGCCCGTCTCATTACTGAGCTCCCATCGGCGTCGAAGCCGCAGAAGGGGCATGATGACCCCGGTATCTCGGCAGCAGCGCTTGCTGCAGTTCAGCTAGGTCTTGATGATAGTAGTTGGGATGCGTACCAACCGATTCCCAATCGGATGTGGGACGGTTTCGCCGAGGTCGACGGCGAGGCGGTGTTCCGGATGGTGGTTGAGGTCCCCGAGGGCTGGGCCGGTCAAGACTTGGAGCTATCGCTTGGCGCGCTCGACGATTTCGACGTCACGTTCTGGAATGGCCACGCACTCGGTGAAACCACCATTGCAACGCCAGGCTTCTGGGAGCACCCGCGGCGCTATCGCGTGCCGGCTGAGTTGGTGCGTGGTGGCCGCGCGCTGATCGCGATTCGCATCTTCGATCGTTTTGGTGG
>JAQIBG010000248.1 GCA_027859175.1 Planctomycetota bacterium
GTGCGGCACGATCTCGGCCGGCACGCCTTCGGCAGTCACCTCTTCTTCGGTCTTACCCATCGCCAAGGCATCAGGCTGGGCGAAGAAGTTGGCCATCAACTCGTCGTGGTTCGGCACCACCTCGCCACCCATGCGCACCGGCTGCTGGCTCATGGTGAAACCGATGAAGTCGGCCGGCACGGTGCGGCCCTGGTGCAACAACTGGTAGAAGCTGTGCTGACCGTTGGTGCCCGGTTCGCCGAAGTCAATCTCGCCGGCTTCAAAACTGAGCGGCTTGCCGTCGAGGGCGACGCGCTTGCCGTTCGATTCCATATCCACCTGTTGGATATGGGCCGAGAACTTGTGCAGGGCCTGGCAGTACGGCAGCAGGGCGCGCGAGCTGTGACCAAGGAAGGAGCTGTTCCACACCCCCCACAGACCGAGCTGTACCGGGAGATTTTTGGCCAACGGCGCCGTCGCGAAGTGATGGTCCATTTCATTGGCGCCATCGAGGAAGGCCCGCACCTGCTTGAAACCGTACTGGAGTGCAAGCGGGAGCACGCCCACCGCCGAACACACGCTGTAACGACCGCCAACCCAATCCCAGAAGCCAAAGGTGTTATCGGGGTCGATACCGAAGGCCTCAACCTTGTCGAGGGCGGTGCTGACGGCGACCATGTGCTTAGCCACGGCCTCCTGGCCGAGTTCCTTGGTCAGCCACGCGCGCACGGTGCGCGCATTGAGCATGGTTTCGGCCGTGGTGAAGGTCTTGGAGATCACCACCACCAGGGTGTTCTCGGCATCGAGCCCCTCCAGGGCGCGCGAGACGTCAATCGGGTCAACATTGGCCAGGAAGCGCAGATTGCGGCCAGCAGCAGCGTGCGCGCAGGCGCGGTCGGTGCGCAGCGCCTCAAACACAAACTCAGGGCCCAGGTAGCTGCCACCGATACCGATGCAGACCACGTTGGTCAGCGGCTTGCCGGTGACGCCGGTGACCTTGCCAGCGCGGACCTGATCGGTGAAACGCTTGATCTTCTTGAGGATGATGTGGACCTCGGGCACCACATTGCTGCCGTCCACCTTGTGGACGCCATTCTCGAGCGCGCGCAGGGCGACATGCAGCACCGGGCGGTCTTCGGTCACATTGATCCGATCGCCCGACAGCATGGCCTTGATCCGCTTTTGCAGCTCCGCCGCCCTGGCCAAATCAAGCAGCATGGCCTGGGTCTCTTCGGTGGCGTTCTGGCGCGAGAAATCGGCTGTGATCCCGAGCGCATCGATGTGCATGCGCTTGTAGCGCGCCTTATCCTGCAGCAAATCGCGCAAATGGGTGCCGTCGACGTCTTTGACGTGGGATTTGAGCGCCTTCCAGGCGGGCGTGCGGGTAATGCTCATGGCTGATAGACCTCGGGGCTCGGAAAGTGGAGAAGGCAGGATGGTTTGCGCGCCCCAGGTCGCAAGTCGCAGACACCCGGATCGTCAGCCGATGCATCAACAGAATGGGCCCTTGACAACTGGCGGATATTCACCAACTTCAGTAACGGCAAAGGAGCTACCAATGATGTCAGCAGCAGGCCTTGCGATTCCCCTGATGATTTTCGGCCTATTTCTGGTCGCCGCGCGGGTCCTGCGCGCCGTTGGCCTACGCCCCGAAGAAGAATTCGCCCTGCCCGGCAACCGCCGCGCGACCACTGCTGTCTGATTATGGGCCTCGCTGGGCCTTGTTGCCAGTGGTGCCAAGTGCGGGAACCGGTTGTGGAGGGAGGGTTCCTGGTTCCTGGTTCCTGGTTCCTGGTTCCTAGTGCGCGCCTTCGGCGCGTTGTAGGCAAGGTCACCGGCCACGTCCGGCAGCGCAGCATATCGTCATAGGTAACCGGCGCCGTAGGCGTCCGGTTGACCGCCTTGTTCGATCATTTTTCTCGCAGAGACACAGAGGCACGGAGAAATCATGAGGGGTTACCGTTGATGGTACGAGTGATGCCATCTTTCATCAGCACTTCTCCGAAGTTCAACAGATACCCCAGCTTCAAACCGGTCAGCTTCAGGTAGGTGAGCAGTTGCTTCTTGTGCACCGGATGCACCTTCTCGACCGACTTCAATTCAACGATCACCTTGCGCTCGATAATCAAATCAGCACGGAATCCTTCATCGAACTGTTGCCCATCATAGGAAATGGCCACAGCTACCTGT
>JAQIBG010000273.1 GCA_027859175.1 Planctomycetota bacterium
GTTGAACTTCGGAGAAGTGCTGATGAAAGATGGCATCACTCGTACCATCAGCGGTAACCTCTCATGATTTCTCCGTGCCTCTGTGTCTCTGCGAGAAAAATGATCGAACAAGGCGGTCAACCGGACGCCTACGGCGCCGGTTACCTCTGACGTTGGGCGGCAAATGAGCGAACACGAAATTGACGTATTCGGAATAAAGCTTGGAAGCCAAGCCTACAATGAGTTGATTTCGCCCGCAGCCAGAGCCCTTGGCTCCAGCCTTGGGAAATTGGCATCCATTGTAGACAAGGCCGTAGAAGCAACCCTATTCGTCGCGAACATATCAGAAGACGCCGCCAGGCACCTCAAGGCAAGGGTGCTGCTTGAGTGCGCAAAGCGCGACATCTGCAGGCCCGTCGATCCACAGCCAATCCTGCTGCGCAAGGCAGTCGCGGGATATGCAGTCTCTTTTGATCAAGATGAACTACGCAGTCTGTACGTGAGGCTCATCGCAAGAGCCATGGATGAAACATGCTCTAACTCCGTGCACCCAGCATTTGTCTCTGTACTTAACGACTTCTCGCCTGCCGATGCCCTGTCCATCCGAAGCCTTCATGGATTTGACGAAGGGCAGAAGATCATTGAATGCGTAATGATTAACCAACGCCCAGCAAGAGAGCAGGTCCCCATTTACATACAATGGCGAAACATGTGTCGCAAAGTTGGCATTTCTGACGAAGACGTGGCCGATGTCTCTCTCGACGTAATGATCAGAAATGGAATCGTATTGAGAGAAACATCATACCATAGCCATTCCACTCCAGGAACTATGGTCGATGAGATTAATCGCAATTACGTCAACAAGCACATAGACACCCTTAGAATGTCTTCATTTGGCAGTCGGTTTGTAAGTTTAGTCTGCACTGATGGCGAAAAATCGCCCAACAAGTCGTTTGAGACGAACGGGAGCACCTAACGTGAATGCGCTGATGGAACGATCCATGACTCCAAACTCCGCGCCCATGGCCTTCGGCCATTATATGGGCGCTCAATCTCCAGGCGGTTCCGGCATTACTTCGCCGGTGCCCCCTCAACTCTGACGTTGGGCAGCCTTCCGTGACCAATCAAGTGAACCCATCGTGTGCAGGTAATAAGCCAGCGCTGATGGATCGCTTCGCGGCCGCCGATCGCCCAAACGCGCACCGCCCATTTGGTTCGCCATCAGGATTGAACATCAGCCGATTGCCGTCCGGCTTCAGGCATGTCCCTGCGTTCGATCGCCGTCCCGTACCGGCCTGTGTCGCGCTCGTGAACCGCAGACCTGGCAAGCACACGTGCCTCGCACACGCCGCAACCAATGCGGTTAGACACGGTCGGTCGGGGATGCCCAACAAGACGCTAGACGGGACCGCCTAACGTGAGTGGGTTGATGAAACGCACTCTGACTTCTAGCCCCGTGCCCATGGCCTTCGGCCATCTTATGGGCACTCTCTTTCCAATTGGGCCCGCCCCGACTTAGGTCGGCGGCCCCTCACCTTGAACGTTATGCATCGTAATCACGCGTATTTCCTATCCAAGTTCTTACGCCAGAATCCCAGAGGGGTACCTCGTGTACAAACTAACTAATAAACGTCTGATGGTCGCGAAGGACATCCTTGAGGCCTATCGATCTCAACTCGCTCAGTCCTTACAGTTTGATGCCCCTGCCCTTGAGCATGAGCTAAAAAAAATCTGGTCGATAGGATACCAAGAGATCATAGATATCATGATCGAAATCCTCAAGAATCATGACCGGTATAGGTATGTCGCCGCTTACTATATGGAAAACAGTGACGCTCCTGGTGTGGCTTTCGAATTCAAGGCTCCCTTGTCGAAAGCATACGGCATCTCCCGCTACGATTCAGATGCTCGCAATGAAGCTCAGTTGTCGTTCTGGGAAAGCGCCCAGCAGGAACTATCATATGGCAAAGCATAACAAGGCGGTCAACCGGTCGCCGCATAGCGGCGCCGGCTACCTTTGACGTTAGCCCTCAGAAGCCATGGATACACGAAGCCCCATACCAACTTTGATAGCAGCCGAGATCGATTACTACGATTCGGCCCAGATCATCGAATGGGCCGAAAAGGAAGTGCCGCAAATGGAGTGGCATTCCGATAATGAAATATTGATTGAATTGGTTTCTCTGAATGCGAAACGAAGAGATTCCCTGGAACAGGCGAAGCCTGTCTTGAAGAGATTCATCAATTCAATTTGGCCAGAGTTCGATATCAAGTCACCAAAGGCAACCATGTATGCAAAGATGTGGTTTAGAAAGAGGCTTGAAGATTACGTAAACGATAGATGTGAGCCATGGGCGCTCTGCCGGATGGTTGGCCCTATTGAAAAGATCTACGATTTCCCAAAATGGATTGGCAATCTTTATAATGCCTGTGATTGGGTAGAGCCGGATACTCAAACAGCATCATGCCCGCATCTCATCGATGAGGCTAGGGCCGTACTATCCGGGCTAACAAGGCAGTGAACCGGACGCCTTCGGCGCCGGTTACTTTTGACGTTGCGCACAAGGAGTCTTGAATGAAATCGTGCTTTCACTTGATAAATTGCATGATTTTCATTCTTGTCATGTCTTCATGTGGGGCTCGCAAGGCGGGATCCGTTAAGGTCGCACTTAATTCGCAGCACAAAGACGCCATATATGTAGCGGAACAAGTACTTGAACCGTATATGGAGAGCGGGAACGGGATTCATATAGATTTTGCTAAACCATATGAGTCTCAAAAGTTGCTCATCAAGGCGTATGCCGAACTCTATGACACGTTTGATTTGGGCACTCAAATCAAAGTAGATGCCGCTTATAGTGAAAGAATGACGATACATAGCCCAGTATGGCCAGCCACGTGGGAATGAAGTGCATGACTACAATCAATGCCCAACATGACAATCAAGCGGACCGCTTGCGCGGTCGCGTATCGCAGTCGTTATCTAAGAGAAGAACATGAGAAAAGAACCACTTCTTGCTATGCTGCTTGGCGTTTTCACGTTGTTGTCATGTGCCAACCCGATTGAAGACATCCGGTCAGAAAACAGTATAACCCGAACGAAAGCCGCTGCTCAATTCACCGAAGATGCTTCGTCAGACCAGATTCAGAAGCTGATCCATATTATGCAGGCCACAGAAGACAATGGCGTTCGTGCGTCCTGCGCAGATGCACTGGGCTACGCACATGCAACGAGCGCAGTCCCGGCCCTCATCGATGCACTCAAGGTGGCAGAGTGGCGCGTGCGCAGGAGCACAGCAAATGCGCTGGGCCGCATTGCAGACCCCCGAGCTATTGATCCGTTGATCGAGGTGCTGGATCAAGAGATCACTGACCCCAATCTCTCTGAGGGAAAGCGATGCGCGGTTTGGGCCTTCGTGAATCTGAAATCGGAGAAAGTTGTCCCCGTGCTTATCCACATGCTGAGCAACAACCCTGGCAAAGACAATAGCGAAAAGATCGACTACACGACCGCACTTCTGGCTGCGATGGGAGCGCAGAAGGACAAACGTGCAATCCCTGCGATTGCCGATCATCTCGACAGTCGAGCCGGCAGCCAAGCGGCAGGCGCACTTGGCAAGATCGTAGATGTTGATTTCACAGACGATGCAGATCCATTCAGACTGCCCATGCCAAGCCCTGCCAAAGCAAAAGAATGGCTCCAGAAGCATCCTGAATTGCTGAAACCACAAGACAAGAAAGACAGATAACCAATGGGTGCTGAGAGGCTGGCTATTCGCTGCGCTCATTAGCCAGCCCCAGCCCCCGTCGTTAAGCGCGATGCGCCCGCTAGGGTTCCGGCTTCCTTGACATGTCACTCTGTGGTATTGTCCTATCCTCAGGCAGCGATCCTTGAACAGTCACAACGACCGTGTCGCCGGCTGCCTGCGAAAGGCTGCCTGCGCACGCCTCGCCCACTGAAGGATTGTCATGTGGCTGAACGCTTCCTGCTTGCTTGAATTCAACATACAGGTCCCAACGCCGTTCTTGCTGATGATGCGCCCCCGCAGTGGACGCCAGCAGTGGATCGCGCGCGAAGAGTACGTGTTGTCACCCAGCGTGCCGGCGGTTGAGTTCACAGACCCGTTTGGCAACTTGTGCCAGCGTTTGGTTTCACCAGTCGGGCATTTTTCGATCCACACCCGCGTTGACATCGAAACCGCAGACACCTCCGACATCGGCACCGGAGCGCCCTTTGTAGAAGTCCAACAGTTGCCCGACGAGACGCTGCCATTCTTGTATCCGAGCCGCTATTGTGAATCTGACCGCTTTACGGAGATGGCAGCGTCGATCACAAGCGGTCAGCTACCCGGGTATGACCAATGCAATGCTATCGTTAATTATATCCGACAGTCGATCCCATACACACCCGGGGTTGGTCAGCAGATCATTAGCGCCTCAGAGGTCAATCAGCAGGGAAGCGGCGTGTGTCGCGACTTGGCTCACCTGGGGATCGCATGCTGCCGGGCTTTGTCGATCCCTGCCCGCATGGTGGTGGGCTACCTTGAGGCACTTGAGCCGATGGACCTGCACGCTTGGTTCGAGGCATACGTTGGCAACAGATGGTACACCTTCGATCCAACCCAGACCGACCTGGACGGAGGACGTGTTGCCATCGCCTTCGGCCGCGACGCGGCCGACGTTGCCATCTACACCCAGTTCGGCAACCCGGTGGATCTGCTCGCCATGAATGTCACCATTAAGCGCATGCCCGGACCACCCCACTGAGGCCAAGCGGCAAGCGCACAACAGCGCTGACGCCACACACACACACACCGTTAACCAACCACGAGGACCGACATGGCGCCACCGTCAGTCAAGCGACAGATAATCGGACTCGGTTGCTGGCTCGTCGCCTGCTTTGCGGCAGCGGCAGTCGGCGCAACGGCATCGGTGCAGGCCAAGTCATTTTATGGCCTCCTCGAACAGCCTGCGTGGGCGCCGCCCCCGTGGCTATTTGGGCCAGTGTGGACAGCCCTGTACGCCATGATGGCGATCGCGGCCTGGCTGGTCTGGCGCCGTGGCGGATATCGCGCTCAGCCCATCGCACTGTCGCTCTTTGTGGCCCAACTCGTACTGAATGCCCTGTGGTCGTGGATCTTCTTTGCCTGGCAGTGCGGCGGCTTGGCGCTGGTCGACATTGTGGTGCTGTGGGGCCTTATCGTAGCCACGCTCATTTGCTTCTGGCGCGCGCGCCCCTTGGCCGGCGCACTGTTGATACCCTACCTGCTGTGGGTGAGCTTCGCGACCGTCCTCAACTACGCGCTGTGGCGACTTAATCCCGAGGTGCTCGGATAGCGCCAGGGCGCCCCTGCCCACCATGTAGTCTAGCGGCACTGACTCGACGCTTCGTGCAGCTTCGAGGCCCGCCGTGCCGCGCCGTGCCACCACGAAGCAGTCTTTGCCCTTCCGTCTCCCATGGGCTGCGACTATGACCTACGGCAAGCACCAGCTTGATTAGGATGGGAGACCCGATGTTCACGCGCGAACAACTGCACGAAGCCACCTCACGCAAAGATCTGCTCGCAATCGCGAAGCGTGACGGCGTCAAACTCAAGAAGTACCTGCGCAACTGCCGCTACGAAGAAGAACTGGCGCAACTGCAGACCCAACTGGTCACGCTCCAGAACCACGTGGTCAAGCAGGGCCTGCGCGTAGCGATCATCTTTGAAGGGCGCGACGCGGCCGGCAAGGGCGGCAGCATCAAGCGCTTCACCGAGCACCTCAATCCACGCTCGATGCGCATTGTGGCCCTCACCAAGCCGACCGAAGTTGAGCGCGGGCAGTGGTACTTTCGGCGCTACATCAAAGAACTGCCGAACCCGGGCGAGATCGTGTTCTTTGACCGCAGTTGGTATAACCGCGCGGTGGTTGAGCCGGTCATGGGCTTCTGCACCAAGAAGCAGTACAAAGAGTTCATGGTCCAAGTGCCCGAGTTTGAGCACATGCTTTACGAAGACGGCGTGCACCTGATCAAGTTCTGGTTCTCAATCGACCGCGAAGAGCAGCAACGCCGCTTCGCCGGCCGCCTCGAGAACCCCCTCAAGCATTGGAAATTCAGCCCGGTTGACCTGCGCGGGCAAGAACTGTGGGGCGATTATTCGCGCTATCGCGATCAGATGTTCTCCAAAACCCACACGCCCTTCAGCCCGTGGACCATCGTTGAAACCAACGACAAGAAGGTAGCACGCCTCGAGAGCATCCGCCACGTGCTGTCACAGTTTGACTACCCCGGCAAGGGCAAGGCCAAGGTTTCACTCCTGCCTGATCCCAACGTAGTCAGCCGCTACTTCCGCCTGAACGACAAGAAGGGAGACTGAGATGAGCGCCCTCGACCTATCCGACGACGATCTCGCCCTGCTCAATTCCAAGCTTGGGCTCAAGCACCTGCTCGAAGACAACGAGATCGACCCCGCAGAGGCCCTGCGCCGCACGCGGTGCGAGCTCGAACTCAGCGAACTTCAAGAGGAGTTGGTTGGCCTGCAAAACTGGGTCATTGAGAATGGCCATCGTGTGGTGGTGATTTTCGAAGGCCGCGATGCAGCCGGCAAAGGCGGCGCGATCAGACGCATCACCAGCCACATCAACCCGCGCCATTATCAGATCTACGCCCTCCCCAAGCCCAGCGCCGAAGAGCGTGGGCAGTGGTATTTCCAACGCTACGTGAGCATTCTGCCCAAACCCGGCGAGATGGTGTTCTTCGACCGCAGTTGGTATAACCGCGCGATGGTTGAGCCAGTCAACGGCTTCTGCAGCAAACACGAATACGCCACCTTCATGGGCCAGGTCAACGGCTTTGAAAACATGCTGGTCGAATCGGGCACCACACTGATCAAATTCTACTTTTCGATCAGCAAGAAAGAGCAGCAGAAGCGCTTCAAGGCGATCGCCAAAGATCCCCTGAAGCGCTGGAAACTGACCAGCGTAGACCAATCGGCCCAGAAGCTGTGGAGCACCTATACCAAGTATAAGCAAGACATGCTTGAGAAGACCAACACCGAGCAAGCGCCGTGGATGGTGATTGATGCCAATGATAAGTACGAGGCGCGACTCGCGGCCTTGCGGCACATCTTGGCCACGGTGCCGTGGTCGAGCGACGACTGAGCCTCATTCAGCCTGGAGCCCCATGGCTCCAGGCTGAATGACTGACCATTAGCGGTCCATTAATTCGTCGAAATCGAAGCTGTGCTCGGGGCCGGGGAAACTGCCAGCGGTTACGTCTTCAAGATAGGCTGCAGCCGCACCTCGGATGGTGTCGGCCAGCTGCGCGTAGGCCTTGGCGTGGCGCGGGTTCATGCCCTGGGTCAAGCCCATCAGGTCATGCCAGACTTGAACCTGACCATCGCATTCTGGACCCGCGCCGATGCCGATGGTAGGAATCGTGAGCTCCTCTGAGATGCGCTTGGCCAATTTGGCCGGCACGCATTCGAGGACCATGGCAAAGGCACCGGCCTCTTCCAAGGTTTTGGCCGCAGCCAGGAGACGCTCGCCGGCTTCGTCGCCGCGCCCCTGTACGCGGTAGCCGCCGATCATATGGATCGACTGCGGGGTCAAGCCGATGTGGCCCATGACGGGGATGCCCGAAGCCACCAAGGTGCCCACCACCGGCGCCATGCGGCGGCCACCTTCAATCTTGACCGCGGTGGCCCCACCTTCGGCAATGGCGCGCCGCGCAGTCCCCAAGCTCAGGGGTAAGTCTGACGCGGAGTAACTGCCGAAGGGCAGATCCACCACCACCATGGCACCGGTGGTGCCACGGCTCACCGAGCGGCTGTGATGGATCATCATATCCAGGGTAACGCGCAGGGTGGAGTCGTGGCCGTGCATGACCATGCCCAGAGAGTCACCGACCAAAATGATTGGGATGCCAACCTGATCGACGATTCTCGCACTGGTGTAGTCGTAACAGGTGAGCATGGCGATCTTCTCGCCCTTGTGCTTCATCCGCCGGAGGTCGTGAATGCTGATGCGCTTGCCCATGGCGAGATTCTCCCGCTGCGGTCGCGGTCGCAACCGGCGTGTCGCCTGCCACCACGCAGACTGCCACCAGCAACCCCGCGCCGACCTAGAGCCCCCCTCTAATCCGCAGGTGCTGCGCAGGTAAGCACTTCACCGCCGAAGGCATGAATCTGACTAACCAAACAACATCGGAGACATGCAAGCTGAAAAAACAGTGGTTTATGCTGCGAAAGTCAGCAAACCACCCCCCGAACTTAGCCCACCGGAGCTCCCATGCCGCTGTTGACCCGCGCAGGCGCGATTGCCCTGCTCCTATTTCTGGCCCCCTGCTCCCTGTTTGCAGCCGAGGCCCCGCCCGCGATTGACTCGGGCGACACCGCCTGGATGGCCGTCTCCAGCGCCCTGGTTTTGTTCATGATGATCCCTGGCTTGGCCCTGTTCTACGGCGGCCTAGTGCGCACCAAGAACGTGCTGTCGGTGCTGGTGCAGTGCTTCGCCCTGACCGGCGTCATGAGCCTGCTGTGGCTGCTGGTGGGCTACAGCCTCGCCTTTAGCGACGGCGGGAGCGCCAACGCCATCATTGGCGGCTTCGACCGCATCCTCCTGCGCGGCCTCGGCCCCGACTCGGTGTTCGAAACCATGCCTGAAGCGGTATTCGTGCTGTTTCAGATGACCTTTTTCATCATCACGCCCGGCCTGATCGTAGGCGCCTTCGCCGAGCGTATGAAATTCAGCGCGATGCTGCTGTTCTGCAGCGCGTGGGCGGTTCTGTGCTACCTCCCGATCTGCCACATGGTGTGGGGCGGCGGCATCCTGCAGCAATGGGGCCTAATTGACCTGGCCGGCGGCACCGTGGTCCACGCCACCGCCGGCATCGCAGCCCTGGTGGCCTGTATCATGGTTGGCAAGCGCAAGGGCTACCCCGAGGAGCCAATGAAGCCGCACAACCTGACCATGACCTGCATCGGCACCGGCATGCTGTGGGTGGGCTGGTTTGGCTTCAACGGCGGCAGCCAGTTCCATTCCAACGGCTCCGCCGGCATGACCATGCTCGCCACCCAGATCAGTGCGTCAGCCGCCGCCATGACTTGGATGGCGATCGAATGGTGGAAGAACGGCAAGCCCAGTGCTCTCGGTATTGTAACCGGCGCCATCGCTGGCCTCGCCACCATCACCCCCGCCTCCGGCGTTACCGGCCCCGGCGCGGCCGCCCTGGTCGGCATCTCGGCCGGCATCGTGTGCTACTGGGCTGCCGTGTGGCTGAAGAACAAGGTCGGCTTTGACGACAGTCTCGACGTGTTCGGCGTCCACGGCGTAGGTGGCATTCTCGGCACCATCCTGGCCGCCTTCACCGCCATGCCC
>JAQIBG010000306.1 GCA_027859175.1 Planctomycetota bacterium
TCTTCGCGCGCAATCGGCAGCTCTGGCATCTCGGCGCGCACAGCGTTTAAACGCTCGTCGGAGATATCCAGCGGCGGCAGGTCAGGGCATGGGAAGTAGCGATAGTCGGCCGAGGTTTCTTTGCCGCGCATCGAACGCGTGACCTTGGCATTCGGATCCCACAGCTTGGTTTCCTGCACCACCTCAGCGTAGCGCCCAGCCCGGTACAGTGCCGTTTGCTGTTCGATTTCGTAGGCGATGGCCGCCTCTACCGCGCGGAAGCTGTTGAGGTTTTTGACCTCCACTTTGGTGCCCAACTCGGCTTGACCCTTGGGGCGAATCGACACGTTGGCATCACAGCGCAGCGAGCCTTCCTGCATTTCACAGTCAGACACGCCGCAGTACTTCATCGCACGGCGCAGCTCAAACAGGAAGGCGTAGGCCTCGAACGGCGAGCACATGTCGGGCTCCGACACGATCTCGCACAAGGGCGTGCCAGCGCGATTGAGATCCACCTCAGACCACGGACCGCCGTCTTGGTGCACCAGCTTGCCGGCATCTTCTTCCATATGGATGCGGGTCAGCTTGATGAACTTCTCGCTGCCGTCTTCCAAGAACACGCGCGCGCCGCCACCGGTGCAGTAGGGCTCATCAAACTGGCTGATCTGGTAGCCCTTGGGCAGGTCGGGATAGAAGTAGTGCTTCCGGTCGAACTTCGAGCGGCGATGGATGTCGCAGCCCAGGGCCAGAGCCGCCTTCAGGGCCAAGTCCACCGCATGATCGTTGATCACGGGCAAACTACCCGGCAAACCCAACGACACGGGCTCCACCTGGGTATTGGGCTCCTGGCCGAAGGCACAGGTGGCACCGCTGAACATCTTGGTCTTCGTGGCCAGCTGAACGTGGACCTCAAGACCGATCACTGTTTCAAAATCACTCATGGCGGCGCGATCATGGTGGCCAGCCGGCGCTTGCCAGTGCGAAGGCGGGCCCACAGTGCCGCCCATGCCTAAGGATATCGCTCCCACCGGATCGGCGGCCGAAGTTTGGCGCCTGCTTACCTGGAACGAAGCCGGTCTGATTCCGGTGGTGGCTCAGGCCCACGACACCGGCGAGGTGCTGATGGTGGCCTATGCCAACCGCGAAGCCCTGGAGCAAACCCTGAGCACCGGCACTGCCACCTACTACAGCCGTAGCCGCCGCGCCCTGTGGGTCAAAGGCGAGACCTCCGGCTATCTGCAGCGCATCCTCGAGGTGCGAGCCGACTGCGACGGCGACTGTCTGCTGTACCTGGTCGACGCGCCGGGCCCGGCCTGCCATCAGCTGCGGCGCTCCTGCTTCTCCAACCGCATTGACGGCGACGGCTCGGTTCATTGCGACCGCGACGTCATCGCCTGAGCACCTGATGCGCGAACTCACCGTCTCGCGCGCGACCGCCGGTTTCCTACGCCGCGGCCACCCCTGGGTGCGTCCAGACCGCTTCACGCGTGGCCTGGAGCGACTCACGGCCGGCGAAGCGGTAACGCTGGTCGACGAGAAGGGTCAGGGCCTTGCCAGCGCCCTGGCCGATCCTGAGGCCGAAATCTGCGCCCGAGTCTACCATAAGCAGCCCGGCAAGGGCTTCGATCCTGCCGCCGCCATCGCCCGCGCCTGGGAACGCCGGGCCGCCCTGCACGCCGACCCAGGCACCACCTGCTACCGCGTGGTCCATGGCGAGGGCGACTTCCTGCCGGGCCTGCGGGTTGAGCGCTACGCCGATGTGCTCGTGATGCTGGTGCGCACCGCGGCCATGGCAGCCCACGCCAAGGCCCTGGCGGCCGCCCTGCACGCGCAGTGCCCCGCGGCCCGGATCGTGATTCGCGAACAGCTCGATGACCTGCGACGCCGCGACATCAGCAACCGTAGCTTTGATGGCAGCACCATCGATCCCGACGAGCAGGTGTTGGGTCACGAGTTTGGCGTGGCGGTGCACTGCACCCCCTTCGCTGGCCTCGCCACCGGCGTGTACGTTGATCAACGCGCCACCCGCCATGCCTTGCGCCAGGGCTGCGCGGGCGCGCGGGTGCTCAACTTATTCGCCTACACCGGCCTGTTCTCATGCAGCCTGCTGGCCGCCGGCGCCGCCAGCGCCACCGATGTCGACCTGTCGGCCCCGGCCCTGGAGCTCGCGGCCCGCAACGCCAGCCACAACGGCTTCAATCAGCGCTATCAGCAACATCACGGCGAGGTGCGCGCCTTTCTCGAGCGCGACACCACCACCTACGACCTGATCATCTGCGACCCGCCCACCGCGGCCCAAGGCGCCGGCGGCTGGCTGGTTCGGCGCGATTACCCAGCCGTGCTCAAGGCGCTAGCGCCACGCCTCGCCCCCGGCGGCCGCTTGGTTGCCATCGCCAACACCCTCGGCAAACGCTTCGACTTAGCCCGCGCCGTGCGCGAGCAACTCCCCCAGGCCGAACACCTACCC
>JAQIBG010000383.1 GCA_027859175.1 Planctomycetota bacterium
CGGCGAAAATGGCGCGTAGCGCCGCCGCGCAGGCCGCAAAGCGGCCAGGGCCGACCAAGGTCGCGAGCCCAGCGAAGCGCCGGCGAAATGGGGATCCTAAGGGGCAAGCCCCTTAGATGTTAAGGCACTCCGACGACCTCGCAGCGTCCACGAAGCCCACACAAAACATCATACGGAATCGTCTCAGCCCGATCCGCCAACTCCGCCACCGTGATGCACTCGTCACCATCTTCACCAACCAGCACCACGGGGTCGCCAGGCACCGGCGGTCGCGGGCAGTCGGTGACGTCAATCACCAGATAATCCATGGTCACGCGGCCCAAGATGGAGCACGAGCGGCCCCCCACCAATACGCGGCCACGGCCTGAACAACGGAAGGGGTAACCGTCAGCGTACCCAACCGGCACCAAGGCCACCAAGCTGTCGCGCTCGAGAATCACCGTGCGGTTGTAGCTCACTGCATGACCAGCTGGCAAGGGTTTGACCAAGCTGATCGATGAGAGCCAGCGCATCGCCGGCCGCAGGCCCGGATCCGGACAGCCAGGCGGCACCACGCCGGTCAACAGCAGGCCGCAGCGAACCACCGTTCCCGGCGAATTGGGACGCATCAGGGTCGCTTCTGAATTGGCACTGTGGACCCAGCAACCCTCAGGTAGTTCCGGCAAACCTGCCAGCACCTCAGCGATGACCGCCTCTTGCTCGCCGGACACCGCGTCATCAACCGCCATCGGATAGTGGGTGCCCACACCCTTCAGCGCCAAGGCCGGGGTCTCCACGATCATGCGGGCCAAAGCGGCCGCATCGGCGGGCGCGCAGCCTGCGCGCCCCATACCGGTATCGATAAATAGATGCACGCCCTGGGGCTGCTCCGGCCGCGCCAGGGCAGCAAACTCCTGCAGTTCCTCGCGCGTGGTGCAGCACACCTCGTAGTCCGAGGCCACCACCGCCGGGCGCTCTTCAGGCAAGGGCGAGCCAAGCAGCAAGATGCGGGCCGCAGGCACGGCAGCGCGCACCCGATCAGCCTCGCTGGTGGCCGCCACCGCAATCGCCGCGGCGCCCGCCTCATGATAAATACGCGCGCAGCGTTGGGTGCCCAAGCCATAGGCGTCGGCCTTAACTACGGCGATAACGCCACGACCACCGGCCGCCTGCTGGACGGTTACCAGATTATGCCGCAAGGCGGCATAGCTGACTTCAACACGGTTACGCCACGCCATTGCGCCGCTCCCGCTCGCGCTGCAATTCAGGCGCGCTAGCCATGTGATAGGCCGGCGTCACCGCATCCCAGGCCTGGGCCGGCACGAAGGGCGCCGCCGCGGCCACACCGCGCGCATCGCAAGCCGCAGCACTGCCACGCGCGTTGGCGGGAAACCAGCGCTCGATGAGCGCCGGCTTGGCCTCAAGAGCCGGCCCCACCACCGTCATACCAGGCACACTAACCGGGCTCTCTGCGCTATCTTCGTGCGCCGTGATTGGCAGCAATTCGGTGATCCCCACCTCGCTCACGGCAAACGCGGCCACAAAGGTCACGTCGCGCTTGAGCGGCATCACCACCAGCCATTCGCCAAGGCCATTGGCGGCTGCGATGGCGCGCATCGTGCACACCGGGTGAATGCGCAGCCCCTCGCACCAAGCCAGCGAGCGCGCCAAAACCGCCGCCACCCGCAAACCGGTAAACGAGCCTGGGCCCGTCGCCACGGCCAAGGCCTGGGGTCGGCCATGCGTTTCTATCAACTCATGCACCACGCGCGGTAATTCAGCCGCCGCCCGCCCCTCAGCGCAGACCGTGAACCCCACGGGCTCACCGACAGCAGGAAACAGGCCGGCCGATCCAGCCCGCGTGGTTGCTTCAAATGCGAGTAGCATGGCGCCCATTCTGGCGCTGAAAATCCAGCCGCCACCCATGGATTGGGGGCCCGCGGCGCAGTCTTTCACAGCACCTCACGCCAGATCCCCCGCCGTCTGGGTTTCAACGTGGCGCCAGCGCCCTGGGCTGCACGCGAAGCGCCGCCGAAAGGCCCGCGACAAACTGTCTGCGTCGGCAAAACCACTACGCTGCGCCACCACGGCAAGGCCAGCATCGCTATCAAGCAGATGGTGGCAGGCCGCCTGAAGCTGGCGTTCCAGCAAGTACCGCTTGGCGCCACCAGCATCAAAGCGCCGAAACAGACGGCTGAGATGCGCCGCGCTGACATGCACCGCCGCCGCCACAGCGGAGACCGTGGTGAGATCGGCATAGTCACGATCCATATGCGCGCGCGCCGCCACATAGGTAGCTAAAGCCGGATCGCTCGCCGCGCGTTGCGCCAGACGCCCGCGTTGCAGCAGAAGCAACAAGAGCGCCACCTGATGGGCTGCTATCTCACCAAGTAAAGCACCACCATGACGACATTGGCGCAGGAGGTCTTGCCACTGCAGGGCAGCCTGACCCGAAATGGCCGGAACCAAACAGGTATGGGTAGCACCAATACGAGCGCGCAAGACGGCCGCCACCCCCTCGCCCGCCAGGTTCAGCACCAAGCATTGCAGCCCACGTGGCGCCGCACGCACCTCGTGGGGCGCACCAGGACCGTAACACAACACGCTGCCGGGCAGCAGGGCTTCGAATTCTTGGTCCTGATTACGGAACCATCCTTCGCCCGACTCAACCAGCGCCACAAACCAACAGTGATGATCGCGGCGGCGCACATGGTAGCGAGCCCGCCAGCGTTCACGCGCCACCCGCAGCACACGAAGAGATCTTTTTTCGTCGTCTTCTATGAGGTAGTTCTCGATAGAATCCACGTCAAAGTTGGCAATTTCTGACATGTCACCATATGGTGACATCAATTTTTGTCGTATACAAGCCGCATCCGTCCCTACGAGCGCAGCGCCGAAACGCTAGGATGGAGGCCGAAGGAGCCACACGATGACAAGCACGACCACCAGCCCCACAACCTGGACCACAGCCGACGGAGCCCTGAGCCTCGAGCCCGATGCGATTTTGTCGCCGCTTGGACGGGTCACAGCGGCTGCGCTCGCAGCCAGCACGCCACACCACCCGCTGCGCCTAAGCCATACGACCCCCATGCTCGACGCCTTGTGGGCGACCGCGCTTGATGATGTGGAGCGCAATATCGTTGACTGTGCAGGCCGTCGTTACTTTGGCGCGGGCACGCATTGGGGCGCGCGCGTCTACACCCGCGACATCGCCTTTGCCGGCGTGCTCGGCTGCAACCGTCTGTGGCCAGAGTTGATGTTCATGAGCCTCGACCACACCCGCGAAGTGCGCTGGAAGGTCGGCTTTCAGGTGGAACAGGGCTATCACGACCTGGCCGGTTTCGACCACATCCCGTGGCAGCGAGTCAACTGCACCAGCACAGAGTTCATGGCCCAACACCACACCAATAGTTATGCACGACGCACCGATGACGTGATCTGGCTGTGGGCGGCGGCCGATCTAATCCGCAGCAGCGGTGGCGATCGCGCGCGCTGGCAATGGCTACGCGACTGGGGCGAC
>JAQIBG010000399.1 GCA_027859175.1 Planctomycetota bacterium
CTGGTGTGGGATGGCGGCGGCGAATCCTGCATTCACCGCAGTGATCCACGCCATCCCTTCAGCGCTTTTCTGGTGACCGTGGCTTTCGCCGGCCCCAGCCCGCGCACCGGCCCACGCATCTCGCACTGGCCCGGTGCGTGGCGCGAGTTCACCGACCACGTTCTTGCCGCGTGGACCACCTCCCAACCCGAGCGCGACGAAACCGGCCGCCTCGCTTACCAGATTCTGCGCTTCCAGGCCCTCGCCTGGGCAGCACGGCAATCGCACGCCGCCTGGCCGCGCGCCCTCGAGCGCAGCGTCGCCACCATCAACCAACACCCGCAGCGCGACCTCGGCGTCACCGCGCTGGCCGCCGCCGCGCGGATCTCACCCGGCCACCTGCACGAATTATTCAAACAACACCTCGGCACCAGCCCGCACCAATACATCCTCGCCCGCCGCCTCGACCGCGCCCGCCGCCTGCTACGCGACAGCAACGCCAGCATCGCCACAATCGCCCACGACTGCGGCTTCGCCAGCGCCGCCAACTTCTGCCGCGCCTTCAAACGCATCACTGCGATGAGCCCCGGTAGCTATCGCCGGCTGCAATACGGCTAACAAAAAGAAGCCGATCATCGGCCATTGCGCCGCACGGGCGCCGTGGGTGCCAAACGCGATCTCACCTGGATTCGCGCTCCTCGTCTCGGGTGTACTACGGTGCTGTTGGGCTTAAGGGTCTTGGGTTGGCATTCCTTCGGATGACCTTAAAAGTGCTCACTGAACACATGGAGATGGCATGGCCAGAAGAACACGGAAAAAACGTTCAGGTGGGCTCATTGGCCTTGTGCTGGTGCTGCTTGTTATTGTTGGCGGGGGCCTTTTCCTTAGCAGCATTGACTCAACGCCAAAGACGCCCGAGGAGGCTGCCTTTAGGGAGGCCAACGCTAAGATTGGCTCGCACAAAGACCGTGTGGCGTTTGGCAATGGTGAGCAGTCAGTGAAGGTGGCGCAAGATTTTACGAAGTCGGTGCGGGCACTGGACAAGGTGCTGTTTACGGGCCAGAAGGAGCGGTCTTTCAGCCTGACTGACGAGAACTTCCTGACCTATGTGCAGAATGGCAAGAATGGTGTGTTGTTCCTGGTACATGTGCCGCAGTTTAAACGATATAAGAACGATGTCCGCGAGGCCTTGGCTAAAATGTGCTGGATAGGCGCGCAGAGTTCCTGTGAGTCCAATGCGATACAGCCTGAGAATCTATGCATTGCATTGCGGGGATCGGTCTTTTTCGGCGCCATAGCCGAGGGCCGGTTTGATTCCAGTGAACCGAGCATCGAAGAAGCAGCCGTCATTGGTGACGGAAGGCTGCATAAGTACTTTGCGAAATGAATGAGCACCTTGCCGCCATGGTTTGCGTGGAAGCGAGGTGGCAACCGAAGTGTCGCCGGTGCATGGCTGCCTCCAGAACGCATCAAGAGTAGACGCTGTCAACCTGCTGGTCCGGCAGCGGGCGACGCCTCCGCCTCGCCACATCGCGAATTTTTCCCGCGCAGGCCACCGAGACGTACATCACTCATGATCGTCGGCGACCCCCCAATTCAGATAGCGACCCGCTACGTCATCAACGAAGGCCAACGGCAGGTAGCACTTCATAACCCATTCACTTTGAAACACGCGCCGGTCGTACCGATCTAGCGAAGGCGCTTTATCCAGAACAACATGACTTACGAATGGGAAAATCGCAAAGTATGTCACAGGAATGGCCACCACCATGAGACCCAGCCAGAACCGCCTCAAAAATAGCAGCCAAATGCCTGCTGCCGTGAGCGACAAGAGAACAGCCCAACCCACAATACAAATCAGAAGATTAATCGGCATAGAGACGTGCTGCCTAAGGTTTGTGATGGGCGGCCGACGGATGACTACCAAGAACCGCTCATCTGATGAAAAGTGCCTGGAGAATAGCACGAAGCGGCCAGGCACGGAAGCCGGAAGTGCCTGCACGGATTCGGGACGCTAAGTCAGGGATTCGCTGGCTCTGTCGCCTTGCTGGGAGCCGCTTTCTTTCCCCTGACAAATACAACCACAGGAAAATCCAACCCTCGCACTGCGACCTCATTACCACCCAAGCTGATCCCAAGGTTCTCAAGCTCATCATCCATCAAGACATCAGCTGGATCAGCCACATTGTCCGAAACAAGAACGCCATCTAACTCTTTAAAAGAACACGTGAACGCGATTCTTTCGGCAGCCTTGCCATAGGAGAATCCCTCTTTGCTCAGCACAACCGTGCTGCCCCTCATCTCACCCATCACCATGCCCATCATCTCCCAATACTTCCCTCGTGTGGCGCCCATCTCATTCAGCATCTCATCAGCAAGCTCAGCATTAATCGCCATTTTTGTTTTATCGAAATCAAATACATACTCTCCAACCGGGACCTCCACTGCGCTGATGGCAGCAGCCAGAATCCACAAAAGCATCAGTCGCATCATAAACTCCAATGCCTGTAGCGAGGAGACGCCGGATGAGGCTCTGTGCCGCTCATCTGATGAAAAGTCCCAGAGAATAGCGCGAAGCGCCTGGGCGCGGAAGCCTGAAGTGCGGGCCGAGAAGAGAACTGATGCGTCAGGCGGTCGCGCTCAATCTTCTTGATTGGGCAGCTTTCCTACCCTTCAGAAACTCCTCATAGCGCTGCCGAATACGATCATACCTCTCACGCTGGGACCTCGAAAGATCGGCGCTATTGAGGACTCGCATGAGGGCGTTGTACATATATCCAGACCGAAAGAAGTACGGACGCATCTCAATGAACTGCAATCCGTATTCAATCGCCTCTGGATCACCAGAACGGACATCATCTCTATAATCTATACCGTCATGGATCCAGTATAGGCTGGACGCCTCCGCATGCCATCTAGCACAGGCTTCATGCCAAGCCTGGTAACTGGCCTCATCATCATCGCGACGCGCAAAGGCCCTGTGAATCATTTCCTGATGCTGACGGACGCGCCTCTCCACATCCCGTATTCGCTGGCGATAACATACAGCCATGCGCTGCCCAAGAGTGTCAATATGAAGCTTGCTGCATTTGCTCTGTTAATGAAGCAAGCTACATATCATGAGGATTGATAGCCAGACTATGGACCTGATACATCTAGGCGCAAGTGCGCTGGTAACGGGTACTCCTTGACCTGGCATGGGCTCGCCTGGCGTTGGGGGCCGAGCGCCTTAGGTCGGCATCCCCCCACCGGGACCCGGTGGCGCCATGGTCCTTCTTCCGAATCTACACCCTGTTGAGATGACCGATGGTGGCCTGGTCAAGCGCGATGCGCTGTTTTCGTCGCCGCTGGTCGTTGATATTGACCAGCGGCCAGCCACCAGCCCTTACTGCTTGGTGATCGTCAGATCCTGAATCACGACACCGGTCGAGCTGTTGTGGTGCGGCATCTCATTGAGCAGCAACAGCTCATGGCCCTCGGACGCCTCGACTTCGACGTCGATCGTCACCTTGGTTTTATCGGCCTTGAGCGCGAACTTCTCGATCTCGCCAACGCGCTGCTCGTCCTTCTTCATCACCGACAGGTAGACATCGCGTTTGGTGCCGCCCCAGGTGTGGGAACTCGCGGTGCACTGAATCCGGTACAGCCCGGCCTCAGGGACGATGAACGCCAGCGCGCCCTGCTTGCGGTAGTTGTACTCATTGCCGCCCCAGGGGCCGAGCGAGCCCATCCGCAGCACGCCGTCTTTGAGCGCGCCGCTGGGGTGGCCGCCCTGGCTGTGGTCGGGCGCGAGCCAGTTGGTGCCGGTCCACACCATTGGCTTGTAGTTCTCCGGCATCTTGCTGTCGGTGGGGTACAGGTGATCGAGACGCCAAATCGGCTTGTCGCCGCTGAGCGCCGGGTTGCCGTCGCTGGTACCGCGCTTGCTGCCCTGCCAAGTTTCGGGGAGCTTGTACACCTTGGTGCCGCCGGCACCGGCCTCTACGAAGCCGAGATGCTTGCGATCCAGCGGCTCCAGCGCCGCGAACAGCGGCTCGCCGGTACCACTTGCGGTGTACAGGATCACCGGCCTGCCGTTCTGCTTGAGGGTCAGGGTGTTACCGTCGAGCTGCACCGGGTTGCCCTGGATATCCTCGGCGGTGAGACCACTGATCGGCAGCTCCACGGTGATGTCGGCCTTGGCGTTGCGGTCGGCGTAGGCCACCATCACCCCGCGCTGGTTGCGCTTATCGGTGAAGATGCCGAAATTGGCACCGGGCGGGCGGACCAAGCCAATCTGATCGCTGTAGCCGATGTGATGGATCAGCACATTCCACCCACCCACCAGGGCAGTCGGATAGCTGTACCAGTCCCAGATCATATTGCCCGGACCGGAGTAATCCCAAAAGCTCATGCCGTGGGTGCCGTACTGCAAATGGAACATGACGAATTTATCATGACCGCTGGCGGTCATCTCCACCACCGAGTTCATGATCGCATGGGTGCTCTGCACGCTGGTCAGCGAGGTACAGGCGATCGGCTGGTCAACCAGGGTGTTGGTGAAGGCCCAGCCCTCGGTTAGCCACACCTCCATGTGCTCACCATTGGCGTCGGCGAGGCGGTCGCTCATCCGCTTCATCAAGCTGGCGTCGCCAATCCAGCCAGCGTGGTAGTCATGCCAGCTCCAGATATCGAAGTCCTGCATCTTCTTGGCGCCGAGCAGGGCCCCGTTCACCGATGAAGGATTGCCGTAGACATTGTTGATGCTGATCTTGACTTCGGGGTCGAGCTTGCGGATCAAGCGCGCGGTGCGCAGGTTGAACTTCACGTAGGCCTTCTTCCACTCGTCCTTGTCTTTCCAACGATCGTGACCCGGCTCGTTGGCAATCTGCAACACCACCGGCTTGCCACGGAAATTCTCGACCGCCGCGGTAACGAAACGATCCCAGGCGGTGACAACGCTGAGGTCGTCCCAGCGTGGGTCTTCCGGCTCCCAGCGCATGTCGCGCGGCAGCGGGTTGTCTTTGTCCATGATCCACTTGGGCCAGCCGTACAGCACCACATGGTTGCTAATGCCGCGCTTCCAGGCCTCTTCCTGACGGTCCATCGACCACTTATACACCCCCTCCTCGGGCTCGTAGTCGTGCCATTTGTTGTTGGCCCACCAGCGCGTCCAGCCGAAGCCAATCCGCTGCATCCGCTCCAGACACTCAACACCACCGGCGAAACTGCCGCCGAAGCGCTCTTCGTAGTTGGGCACGGTGGCGGCCTTTTCATACGGCAGCGAGCACAGCGGGACGCTGGAGGAATCGATCAGCTCGGTGCCGTCGAGCACGCTGAAGCGCGCCAATACGGTACCATTGGCGCTCAGCGGGAGACTGACCGGCACCGCGAGCGTGGCGCCAGCTGCGAGCACGATCTCCTGGTCTACCGGATCAGCCAGGGCCTCGATGCCCTCGTAGTCGATCAGCTGCCAGCGCGCGGTCAGGGTGCGCGCGCTGGCGCCGGGATTGCTGGCGAAGCCGTCGAGCGTGGCGGTTTCACCCTTCTTGTACATGTTGCCGGCAGCGCCGCGATAGCCGGGCAGATTGGTGGGCACCGCCACCACCTCGATCGGCGCGCGCGGGATGTACTCTGCGCTCGGCTCGGTGCCCTTGGTCACGGTGATGCCATCGATCAAAATCGGCGGGCGCTTGTCGTTGGCGCTGAAATAGATGCCGTACTGCGGCAAGGGCCACATCCGCCCCGGCTTTTGATCGGCGGCCCAGGTCACCGAGATCCGCTGCCACTCACCGGTCAGGGTGACGCTCTTGGTCGCGCCCTTGGTCCAAATGCGCCCGCGCTTCTGCGCCACCTCGCGCGCCATCGGCGGCATGCCGATCCCGACTCTACTCTCGCCGCCGGTGCTCTTGGCCCACAGGCTGATCGTATACTCGGCGCCGTGCTCCAGGCCGATCGGCGCGCTCAGCGTCCAGCCCTTAGTCAGCTTGAGCGCGTACTGGCCGACCTTCGCATCCTCGACCAGCTCCTGATCGTTCTGGTCATGCCAGTAGAGCTGGCCGCCCTCGAAGCTGCCATTCCGGACCAGGTTCTCAGCGGCCGATAGCCAGGCGACGGACACAACGAGAGTCAAAACAAGGACGCGAATCACCGGGAACATGGGCAGAACCTTCCACAACGAAAACCAGGACGAGGTGTGACCGACTATCGGAGCACGCCGAATGTGGTCCCCAAAGGGCTTTGGGGCATCAACGAATACGCCCCCGCGAGGCGGAGCGTTGACTCCGACTCTCAGTCATTTGCCCATCGGTGTCCAAAATTCCCTAAGAGGTGAAGCTAAAACTCTCCTCCTGGTGGGCTATTCGGCCGCCACGAAGCCTGACATCGGCTGATTGGGCGTTGGGCTACCTGAATGCGGACTGCCCCATGAGGCAGCGGCTGTGGCTGTGGCTTCGGT
>JAQIBG010000410.1 GCA_027859175.1 Planctomycetota bacterium
TGGCCCCGGCACCACCCGGGTACCTCCCTCTGGCTGGCACAACGCAATTATAACCACTTCCGAGGTCTCTGGCAAAACAACCTTATCACACTGTCCACTTTTCGGGGGGAAGATCAGTACGTGTCCTCGTCTTTTTCTTAGTCCATTTTTCAGAATCCGCACGCAGATCAGAGCGCAACTTAACTCGTTGATCAAGCAGCGATTGGGGCACGAGTAGCCCTGGTGTCCACCTCTCATACTTATCCAGCATCAACCCGACATCATCCAGTCCCGCATCGAAATACTCCTGCGGCACGCGCTCCTCAGCCGCTGCACAGGAAGCCAACATGCCCAAGAGGGCGAGGAGCAGGCAAAATTCCCACCGTACAGCCTTCACTTTGAACCCCTCTCCTTGCAGCAGTCGTCAACAGACTTGCCCTGACTCGGAACAGCATACGCACCAATAACATTCTAGCTTACGGCTCCACCTCCAGAGTCATCCCGCCTTCGAGAGTAATCGTCGGCCCCCCAAATACACGATCGATCATCCAGGCAGGATAAAATAAAATGTAGTCTAAGATCGTATCGGAGACCAGAAAGTCCCCTCTAGTTCCTGGAACAACCCGCTCCGAACGATAAGCCAAATAGGCACATACATAGGCAACGCAAAGGGTGACAACGACCCCTGACATCCATCTCCGTGCCCGTTTGCTCGCCGTCATTGCTTACCCTCCAAAAGGTTCGGAAGCGGCGGCATCTTGACTCTCTGCCCGAACACGTCGCTTTCGGACGCAATTCCCCAAGCATTCATTAGCCGGAAACATGATTCGTCGCCGAAGTGAGTATTTGATGGGGCCGGTGAAGTAGAGCCTGCATCAGGGCGTGCAAGATCCCCCCCCAATAACTGTGTCAAGGCATCCGTGTGGAAGGATGTATTCATGTGCGCGTCCCCATGAAAGAACAGCTCATGAGCCAAAACAACACCCAGAACCACTTCGACTGAGACACCCGCGCGCTTTGCTGCCTCACGAATTAACGTGGGGTTATACTGTGCATTATTTCTTTCACTGTGTCCCGTCACACTGTTGGGCGGAAGGTCACCGGTGACGTAACTCGGAATACGCAAAGTGCCACCGCCCTCCGTTACTCTCATCCTGTCATCAGAAGGCTCCCTATCTACCTCGAAGAACTGAATGAATACCCTGTGCGGGCACTCGGTACTACCGTCGCTATTAACCACCCTTGAGGCCTTGCGATCCATACAGCTCTTTATCAGTCGCATCATCTCTGCTTTAACACGATCAGTAAGCGGGATATCGCCCTCCTTGGGCTCATAGTAGATGGGTATAATGACAGTCTTTGTCCCGCTTGGGTCGACACCTAGGGCTGCGAAGTAACTCGCGTAAAGCGAATCGCCATCCACATACCCCAACGGGTCCCTCGAAACAAACCGCCCCAACCCAGAATCAAAATAGCGAGCCCGGAAATACCAAAGCCCAGTCTCCCCATCCAAATACCTACCAGTAAACCCATACCCCTGCTCAAACCCAGCCCCATCAACCACAGTAACCCGATCCCCATAAGCCCCATACCCATACCGCTTTCGGGGCCGTTCTGTGTCTACTTTCCGGCGTTGCGCTGTATCTCCCCATCCTCAATAACTCTTATCAGTTCTTTTCCGACCATAAGCATATCCCCTTTGTCAAGGACCTGCCTAAAGGTGTCACACCAAGCCCGCACTGATGCATTTTCGATCTGCCCATACTGCCCGATAGCCTTGACGCCGGCCTCAGTCGCGAGTGTCGGATCAATCGGAGCCGCAGGATGAACACTCATTTCCATGCTGTAGACCAGCGATAGAGCTGCAGATGCAAGGTCCTCATCAACACATTCGCCAATGCCGGCTTCGATAATAGGGATCGCCCAGACATCGCCGTGGGCCAAGCTCCAGATCGCATTCTGAACACCCACAACGTAGTGCTTACTCGACACTTGATAGCCGGCAAGTGCAGTCGTCGCCTCAAGGCTGCCGGCAGTTGCAGATACTACAAGTAGTTCAGGATCTCGTGCCGACCAATCATCGTTAACGGCAGAAAAAAATAATAGATGCGCATTCTCAGGGTGCTTTTGAGCCATTGCCTCGGCCTGGCTGTGATCGTTCACCACCCTTAATACGTCCTCTGCAAGCGCCGCATTATTAGGATCAGCAGTCCCCAAGATTAAACTGTCCACCACGCTAGCCCAACTAACGACGCTGGAACGTATTGCTACGTCCAACGTGCCTTCCGCTTCTGCGCACCCTAAATTCAGATTCACTAAGATAGCAAAGCACAACAACAAGCGACAGTTACTCACCAAGCCACTCCTGCAAATCATCGTTCAGTTCATTGCCGAAGTCGGCCAGGATAGTGCCCACAGCTCTCTTTCGCGCAGTTGGAAGCATAAAAGTCATATTAGGAGATCCATCGCTAAGGCTGTAGTGGTCACCAGCTTGTTGAGACCCAAGCACCCGACCCCACCCACATACAGCATAGGCCGAGACACTATTCATTCCATCAAAAGCAGCAGTGGCCGTGGCGACTGGGTCGCCTCCCACCAATGCGCCAATCAGCGCGAATGCCTTATCCTGGTTCTTGCCCACCTTTCCGGCAGTAATAGCCCACTTGACCGCCGTAAAGACTCGCTTCCCTGATCCTCCGGCAAGATCTGTTGGGTCGATTTCATAAATAACAGGAAGTACAAAATCAATGCCATCCTTCATTCTAACATGCCAATCTACTTCATCATGGTCACCAAATTCATTTTTGTCACACAGTTGGCAATACACAGCGCCTTCGATGTATAGGGTTATCTGCACATTAAAATGCACTTCAATCTTCGGTAATCGTGGCATTTGATCAGCCCCAATCATGCGGCCCTTATCCCCTGTGACTTCAAGGTCGGATAGGCCTGTTATTGTGCCACCCACCACTTTGGGACCGGACACCCAGAACGCTCGAACCATCCCGCTTGGGTCCAGCCCCAGCGGAATAAAATATGCCGAATACAGCCCCATCCCATCCACGTACTTCAGAGGATCCCGAGAAACAAACCGCCCCAACCCCGCAGAATACATCCGAGCCCTAAAGTACCAAAGCCCCGTCTCCCCATCCAAATACCTACCAGTAAACCCATACCCCTGCTCCACATCCGGATCATCAACCACAGTCACTCGATCCCCATAAGCCCCATACCCATACCGCTCAACAACAGCACCACTGTCATTAGTCAGCGCCGCCACCGAATACAAATGGTTGGCATGATAGTAATACCGGGCATCGCCATCCGCGTGGTCAATCATCGCCACCACATCATCCACATACCCCCCATACACATAACTGCGGTCCAACACCCCATCAACATACTCACTCAAGACCCGCGGTCCTGAACACACGAATACGCGGGTTGTGGTCACGCCATCATTGACAACCTCCTTCGCCACTCGGCGCCCCAGCGCATCATAGACATAACTCGCGCTGTCATCGTCCTCGGCCAAATTCACCGCGGCCGCCAAGCGATTCTCCACATCCCAGCTCAGCCCCTGCCCGCGCTCATCCACGGTCAG
>JAQIBG010000483.1 GCA_027859175.1 Planctomycetota bacterium
GACAACGGCGGGTCTGGGGGTGGGCTGACTTTCTTGACACCACACGGCTGGGATCATAGCACTTGGAGATGAGATATGTGCAACGATTCAGAAGTCGAGCCCAAGCGAGTTTGACAAGGCAATGCTAGACGCCCTCGCCTATGGACGAGTCATACGCGCGCATGGAATCCCGACAAGGCAGGCCTACCAAGCAATCAACAAAACCTACTCCGCCGTCTTGAATCACAATCCCAAGAGAGAGCTACCAGAGGACTACGACACAGGTTGGGCCGCGAAGCTTCGCGTCATTGACGAAATCACGGGCAGTTATGAAACCTATTACGACTCGATAGCTCAGGCACGCGCGTACCCCCTAATCCAGGACCGAGCAGAGATGGTATCGCGTTTCGCTGACGAACTCATGGGACAACAAATTGACAACTTTGACCGAAAGAAGCCCCGTCTGACACTCCCCGCAGATCTTAAGGAAAAGGCAGAGACTTACAGAAAAGAGAGCCCATACAGTGGAAACACCGTTTACGAGGTCATCCACTACAACAACCAGAGCTTCATCAAAGTAAAACTGCCCCGCCTAAAGAATGATCTGCGCGCATTCATAACTAAGAAATATCCAAATACACAGCAAGCCATCCGACACGCACGAAAAATCCTCGGCGAACTGGGATTCGACGAGGAAAAGATCAATCTGACCATTGCTGTGATTGAGCGGAAATAGAGAGCACAATGCTCACCGAAATAATCGAAACGATATCAACCACGCAATTCTGGGTCTACGTACTAACACCGCTCATTGCCGCCGCGCTCATCCAAAAAGCACTTCGAACGGCGAGTATGTCTGAAATGGCGATAACTACTATTTCTGGCGTTGGGTTTCATCTTTATGCATCTATTGACCTCGTTCCAGGTTATGGGACGACGGGAATGAGGCTTGAGCGCTGATTGCGTCGCGCATTCGATTACACGAATAATTTAATGCGAAATGGCTCTGACTGCCAGGATGGCGCCCGCTGTCCGGTTGGTGCGGTATCGCGAAACTTTTAAAGGGATTGCCGTGTTTCGAATGAGAAATCTATTGTTGTTCACTATTCTGGCAGGGGTGTGTTCGTGTTCATCATCGCTGGAACAGGCTTCTGTGGCTTCCTTAACCGTTGCGGAGGTGCGGCGCGTTGATCAGGCCGAGTCAACCTATCACAGTGCGCGCTTCCAGAATGGCGAGACCGGACTGGTGGTGATTCTGCGTCGTGAACAGGCAGACGATGATATGACGGTGCATTCAACCGATTATGCATTGGCGTTTGAATCAGATTCCGACATTCCGCGCCGTCATGTTCTGGGCATTTCCAGCGGCATGACGAATTTGGAGCAGGGCGTGAGTTGGTCGTCACTCGGTGGCGCGGTGTCGCGCATGTGGTTGAGCAAGGGTGACCATTATATCGCCTTGTTATTCTCAGTCCCCGAGTCGGTAGACGCCTACACCTTGCAGCGCTTGGCCCCCGGCGGAACAGCGCTGACATTGCCCAAGACTGACGAGTAGCAATGCACGTCCGGCGCCCTTGGTGGTATCGGCGTATGGCCATGATGGTGGCTGTGTGCGTATTGTTTGTGGTTGGATGTGGGAGCGTGGTCCATCTCAATGAGCAGTGCCACGATACCACCATCGGTGAGGGGCATGGCGAGGGATCGCAGCTGTATGAATTTCACGCTGACTATGCCCTCGGCGAGCACATGCCGAATACGATACAGATTTCCGGACATCCGCCCGGTGGCATGGTCAAAACTGGGATTGACAGCTCTATTGTCACGACGGAGGCATCGCTGGAGGGGGGTGGTCTTGGCGCAGCCGTGTGGTGGGGCGGCATGCTCCTTGTTGCGTTTGTGTTTCTGGTGGTTGTTCAGCCTCTGGCGGTTCTGATTCTTGGTGACGACGAGCGGCTGGAGGTAAAGCCGTTTGTGGTTGTCGCGGCAGTTTTAGCGATTCCGGCGGCGCTGACTGGATATGGATATTATTACGGACCGGCGTGGTGGTTTCTTGGCTTGCAATGGGTGGGCGGTGCGGCCCTGGTGTTTGGTGGCTTAGTGGCCCTGATGCTCAAGGAGGATGCCAAGAGATCCCGGCTTGTTGGTCTGAGTATGCTCGGCATGTGTTGCATTCAGATCGCTGTGGTGGGCGCTGCTGGAGTGTATGCCGGCGAGGTGGTGATTATCGATAATGCGTCTGATGGAGCGGTGGTAGTGGTTGTGACCGATGGACGAGGTCGTTCTGAGCCATTACTGGTGCCAGCGCGCACATTTATCCGGGATAGGATTGCTGGGTGGTCTTGGCAGCTAGAGAGTCGGGACGCTGCCGGTGGACGTATCGATAGTCTCAGTGTTCGTCGCTACGCTGGAGTGTGGAATGGCATTGTGCGATGGTTTGTTGTTCCGGGGGAGTGCTGCTATTCCATTGGCGGTTGGAATCGTTACGAATTAAAGCGGGTGCGCTATCAGTAAGGGCAATGCGTTGCTCTGAGCGAGAAGCCTTGCGCCCGTCGGTCTGCGAAGGTGCAGGTGGCATGGTTGTGACCGTCATGAAACCACGAAGCAGATACTGACCCGCTGAAATTCTGGTCTTCGCCGCATCGATAGGCTGACGGGCCCCATGCCATCCACGGAGCACTCAGGGATACTTAACCGAGCAGCCGTAAGGCTTGCTGCTGGCGGTTGGCACCGGCTTGCCGGCGAGGGCGGCGTCGAGCGTGGTCGACACGTAATCGACGGCCTTCGGGATGTCGGCTGGGTCGGCCGAGCGGATGCTGTCGATGCCGCCTTGGTAAATCAGGGTGCCGGCGGGGTTGATGATGTAGATGTGCGGGGTGGTTTTCGCGTCGTAGGCCTTGCCCACGGTTCCGTTGGCGTCGATGAGGTAGGCGCTGCCGGCCCAGCCGTCGGCAGCAAGCCGTGTGGTCAGGGCTTCGCCGTTCAGGTTGCCCTGCTTGCCTGGGGCCGAGGAGCAGATGCTCAGCCATACCACGCCCTGCTCGGTGTAGCGTTTCTGCAGCGCTGGGATGTTGCCGGAGCCGTAGTGCTTCTTCACGAAAGGGCAGTCGACGTTGATCCACTCGAGTACCACGTGCTTGCCGGCGTGCTCGGCGAGGCTGACGGTGGCGCCGGTGGCGCTAGTCAGGCTGAAGCCGGGGGCGGGGGTGCCGGTCTCGACGGCGGCGAGGGCGGTTGCGAGGCAGCAGAGGGCGATGAGCTTGAGCATGGCGAGGACTCCGTGGTCAGGGGTAAGTGGGCTACGGTTCAACTGGCCGCGAGTTGGTGACTATTCCTGCGCGCGTGAGGCGCTGATGTGCCAGGCGCGGTCGTCATCGGCAACCAGCAGGCCCTCAAGGGGCTCGGGCACCTTGGTGCCGGCGGCGCGTTGCAGGGTCAGTTGGGGGATTGGCCCTGGCGTCCACCGCTGCGCAGCCGCGAGTTGGATCACGCCCTCGCTGGCAGGGTAGAAGCTGAGCGAGGCCGGGTGAGTGGGTTTGTCGCTCAGGGGGTGGAGCTTGAGCGTGACCTCGTTTGGCGTGATGTGAGCAGTGCAGCGGTAGGGGGCCTCATTGCTCGGGTAGCTTTGTGCAGCCAGGCCTTGTTCGAGCGCGAGGGCGCTTGCATCGGTGGCGTCGACATCACTGATGCTTAGTGGCGCACTGAGCGCGGCCGAACCCGGCACGCAGGCCTCGAGGCAGGCCAGCCAACGGAGATTGGCTGAGATGGTCACGGGCTCCTGAGCGGTCTGGTCGGGGACCTGTATGACCGTGGTCAGCCACAGCTCGTTGCCGTAGCCGAAGCTCACCAGGCCGCCCTGCTCAAAGCGCTGGGGCGTGGGCCAGCGTAACTCGCCGGCAGTAAAGCCAGGCGGCAGGCCCCAGGTCACGTTGGTTGGCAGCCCGCTGTCACCAGGGTTGCGCCAGTACACGTGCCAGCCCGGGGCCATGCGCAGGTGAACCGCAGCGACCAGCGACCCGCCGGGCACAACTTGGCTTTTCGAGAGGTGGAGTTCGGCGGTGACCTGCTCACTGGCGGCCAGTTGCGGCAGCGTGAGGGCCAGGAGACAGATGGCGATGCGCAGTGTTTGCATGGCGAAGGATCGTTCCTCGGCCGCGCAGACACAAGTTCTAGCCAGGGCGATCGTGGGCTGTGCCCCAGGTGCCTTAAGGCCGCGGTAGCAGTTGCCGGCAGGCATATGCATTGTGTTGTCATGCACTTACTCGGGCATCTCTGCGGTGCCCCTTAGGGAATCTGGTCGGCCAAAGCTGTGTTTGACCCTTGCAAGCATGACGAGCCTCGAGGTTCACGCCTTGTCCGAAACCGTGTGACTGGTAGTCGCTACCTCTGGACACGTGCATTTTGAGCGATTTTCCAGTCGCTCGGTATCGCCTGGAGCCCTCATATTGTAGGCCTATCGCGCTGGGTAGCTGGCGCGCTCGCCGTGGCGGGTTTCATGTGGGCTCAGCGCCCTGTTGCTGTCGCCAGCCGCTTGGGCTCAGCCCGGTGAAGCGGCGGAAGGTGCGCGCGAAGTGTTGGCTTGAGGCATAGCCGAGTTCGAACGCGATGTCGGTTACGGCGCGGGTGGTGGTGGTGAGCAGGTCGCACGCGATGTCGGTGCGCAATCGGTGTAGGTAGTCGCCGGGGCTGCAGTGGTGGTGCTGTTGAAATAATTGATGCAGGCGGCTCTTGCCAATGCCGGCGTGGGCGCACAGCGCGGGGATGTTGACGGCCTGCTCTGGCGCGGCGGCTAGGCTGGCGCAGGCGGCGCGCAGGGCCGGGGGCAGGGCATCGTCTTCGTTGACCTGGGTGCTGTGCCGCAAGAGCCCAATGATCAAAAGCCGTAGCGCGGCATCGGCGGCCTGTGTGTCCAGCGCGTTAGGAAAAGCGCCCTGCGCAGGATGGGGCTGCTTGGCGCATTCGGCAAAGTAGGCATCAAACAGCGGGATCAGATGGCGTGCCTTAGGCCACCGATTGCCACTGAGTTGGCGCAGGCCGGTGGCGAGTTCGCCCGGCAGGTGGCTAGGGTCGAGCTGAACCCAACGCAGGGTGCACGGCTGGATGGTGGTGGTTTTCGAGCCGTGTTCATCGCCAGGACGGGTCAGGAAGGCGTCACCGGGGGCGAGGCGCCAATCGCGCCCGTCTATAACCCAGTCGACCACGCCATCATCGAGCACGCACAGCTCGTACACCTCGTGCTGATGCAGCGCCAGGCTGCGGTCGCGTGCGTTGCGCTGCTGCGAACGACCGCAGGCCGGCACGGCGGGGTGCAGGGTGTGCGGATGCTTGAAACGCTCGATGCGCGCGGGCATAGCGCTGAGTTGACCACAGGGGGCACGAAAATCCACCGGACGGGCTGACATCGCGCGCGCCAAGCAGGACGGGCGCTTGGCCGCCGGTTCGCTGCGCCATGGCTATCTGTTTCTGACTCTTACCTATGTGCGCGGCTATGAAGATCTGATCTTCGATATGATTGACGACGCACCCCACCTCGAGCAGGTCGTGGCAACCGTCGAGCGCTTTGCCGCAGAACAGGTGCAGCGCTATCTCGACGCCGGCGTTGAATGGCTGGCCTTTCCGGAAGGACCTCGGGATGCAGAAGGGCCCGATGATTGGTCCGGCCCAATTTCGCCGTTGGATCGTGCCGGCGTACCAGCGCCTGATGGGAATGCCGCAGCAGGCGGGGGCCGTGGTGTATGTTCACGCCGACGGTGATCTGCACGATCTGGCCGATGATCTCCTCACCTGTCCGATTGAGGTCTTGAACCTGCAAGATCAAGTCAACGGCATCGACTGGATCCGCGACCGGCTCAAAGGGCGGGTGTGCATCGATCTGGACCTGGACCGTCAGCACTTGACGGTGAACGGATCAGCGCAGGAAATTGACGAACACATCCACCGCGCCATTGCAGAACTGGCCGACCCAAGCGGCGGCCTCATGCTCAGCTTCAACATGGGCCCTGAGGTCAGCGAACAACGCGGCTGGGCGGTGGCGGATGCGATGGAGCGGTATTGTGAGTTGTTCGGGTTCCTGTTCCTGGTTCCTGGTTCCTGGTGCGCGCTTCGCGCGTTGGATGCCGGCGGGTTGGCACGAACGGGGGCTTTGGTGTGACTGGGCGAGGGGTCCTGGGTCCTGGTACGCGCTTTCAGCGCTTAGGTCGTGGGGACAGCCGGATATTCGTGTCTTGCGCATTCAGTTGCTAACGAGGCATCTGCGGCGCTCTAGCGCGCTGCGCGCGTTGGATGCCGGCAGGTGTTCGCGCGCGTCACGCCCTGGGATCCCAGGGCGCCTGACGGGAGCGCCGGCCATGCCTACGACGCGCCAACGGCGCGCACCAGGAACCAGGAACCCGATCTACCGCCGACCCAAGCGCATGAAGCCATGCGCAAGCACAACGCCGAAAAACACAATATTCCGCGGCACCACAAAAGGCCAAGCGTAGTGGACAGGCCGCCACAGACTGCGTTCGCAGCCGAGCCGGTGGGCTACGCGGCGCAACAGCTGTGGTGAGCGCGGCCAGTCGCATAGTTTTCCTAGCCACTCGTGCGGGAACGCATCAGGCCCGTGTTGCACCCCAAGCAGGGCGCCCGTGATCGCACCAACCGTGTCGGTATCGCCGCCGAGGCGCCAGACCGATTCAAGCGCGGCGCGCGGGTGTTCGCGATGATGGAGCGCGGCGTAAATCGCAATGGGCACCGTCTGGTAGACATAGCCTGATACGCCGTCATTGGCACCGAGCGCGGCGGCCAATTCCATAACCTCGTGATGCTCGCGCCAAGCATCGGCGAGGTGATCCAACAGGTCGCTCCATTCACGATCATCGCGCGCGGCGAGACTACGCAGACGCTTCCACAGGTCGGTGATGTTGAGCTGCTCGTGATGGTGGCACAGCCACGCGGCGACCTCGGCCACCGCTAAGGCGCCAGTAAGGGCGCGCGGGTCGCGGTGGGTGATGCGGGTGGACTCGGTCACCAGACTGGTGCGCGCGTTGTCGTCGTCGTGCAGGGTCACGCCAATCACCGCACTGCGCATCGCAGCACCGTTGCCGGCACTGCGTACGCCACTGCGCCGCGACGGCCAGCCCAGCCAGAGGCGTAGAATAGCGCGCCCAGTGGCGAGGCCGCAGCCGGCCGGCAGGGCCAACAGCCACCAGCGGAACTTCCAGGCCAAACTGCGACGGAAGGCGTCTGGCTCGGTTCGTGAGCGCAGCAGGGCCTGGGCCACGAACAGCGCGTGCTCGGTGTCGTCGCTGCACATGCCACGGCCCAGCACGAGGCGCTGCTTCCAGCCCCCGGCATAGCGCCGCGCGACGCGCTGCCGCGATAGGCCTTCTGCCGGCAAGCCCACGCTATCGCCGATGGCGGTTCCGATCAGGCAGCCTGCAATGCGGTCGACGTGCTCCATAGTGCTTGGTGGCCAGTGTCCTCGCTGTGGGCCCGTGTCCATATTGGCCTCTCGGCGCAGTGGCGGCTGGCTATCGCACTCATGCGGGCTAGATCGGCAAACCATCTGCTAGCCTGCTCGCATAGGTTCTGGGTTATGACGCCTGAAATGGCTTCAGCAGCACTTGCTTCTGGGCGAGAGAGACACTACTGTGAGTAGCAGCGTATCGCCGAAACCCAGGCGATGGTAATCGCTTAAGGTCTACCAAGCCATTGGCGGCCGAGTGAGCGGGAGGTCCCCATGGTCGAACGTGTTTTGATTGTCGATGACAGCGGCTTGATCAGGAAGTGCATACGGCGTTTTCTTGAGCAGAGCGGCCTGGCAGTTGAGCACTTCTTTGAGGCCAGCAATGGTGCCGAGGCGCTCAGGGTTTTGGAACTCCAGAAGGTTGACCTGTTGGTGACCGACATCTCAATGCCCGAAATGGACGGCGTTGAGATGTTGCGGGCGCTTCAGGATATCCCGGGCAGTTCGAGCATTCATAAGATTGTGATCTCCAGCATCGCCACCGACAAATGGGCCGATGAGCTGCACGAGCTCGGTGTGGCGGCCGTTTTGGCCAAGCCGCCAGATATGGCCGAGCTGATCCGCGCTTTGCGCGACATGAAGCTGGTGGAGAGCTGATCGCGTGGGAGCTCGCGAACGCGCCCTGAAAGCCTTGTCGGCAGCGGTCAAGGAGAGTCTCGCCAGCATGGCCTTGGCCGAGGCCCATAGTATCTTGCCCAATAAGGCACGGCGCAGCGATAGCCCGGTGTGTTGGTCGTGGATCAAACTCCAGGAGCCCTGCGTTGGCCAGCTGTGTCTGCTGCAGCCGCTTGAATTTGGCCGCAATATTGCGCAGGTGATGACCGGCCTCGCACCGGATGACATTCCCGACGAAGACGTTCTCGATGCCCAAACCGAGTTGACCAATATTGTGGCCGGCTTGTTCTTGCGCAATTTTGTTGGCACCGATCAACAGCCCGTGTTGGGCCTTCCACGTTGTGGCCGCGGCGCTCCCGACGTGCGACGCGGTGAATGGGCCGGTCAAGTTTATTCGGCCGGCGATTGGTGGGTGGCGCTGTTTATCACCGGTCGTGATGTTTTGGGCAGTGCTTCCGCAAGCTTGCGGATGGCAAGCCAGGGCAGCTCGCGGCAAAAAAGCTCAGGCGTTCATATTGACGAAGACCCCTCTGGCGTCAGCGATGCTTTCCGGGTGATCAAAGACAAGCCGGGCGGTGCCAGTAGCGGGCGTCGTCAGGCTATTACGATTACGCCCGATGACGCCAACTCTGGTGCGCATAGCGCGATGCCATCGGGCATTATTCCGCCGCAGGCACCGACTCCGCGTTCGGCCCAGGTCGACTCGATTGATCTGGAGCCAGGCGAAGCCAGCGGCCTGCACGATGACGCCTTGACGATGAAGGAAGAACGGCCGCACGATGCGCTGCGCGAGAGCGTGGTTGCAAATCATGGTGCGGTACCTGTGGTTGAACTCGAAGAGTTTATTCACGACCACCCCGATGAGTTCCCCAATGCCTCAACGGCGGTGATCCGCGCGACGCGTGAGGATAAGGGTACCACGGGCGCAACGGCCCTGGGTAATGCGCCGGAAGACGCCGCCACCATGGCGATGTCGAAAGACTTCAAGGCCAGTGCGATTCAGGCGGCCGAACCCAGCGAGCGCGCGGCGCCGTCATCAGACTCGACCAGCTTTGGTTCCGGCATGATGCTTGACGCCGACGATCTGATCGGCGACGGCAACTTCCTGATTCCCAATAAGCTCGGCAATTACCGGATCATTGAGCAGATCGGCGGCGGCGGCATGGCGACCGTGTTCCGGGCTGAGCACGCCACCTTGTTGCGCCAGGTTGCGATCAAGGTGCTCAAGCCGAGTCTGGCCGCTGATCCGGGCTTCGTGAACAGCTTCTTGTTGGAGGCCCGCAACGCAGCGCGCGTTGAACATCCCAACGTGATGCCGGTGTACGATGCCGACGAATGTGAAGGCTATCTCTACATCGTGCTGCGGTATGTGTCGACCGGCGATCTCGCAACCCGGATTAGTTGCGAAGGCGTTTTGGCCCCGGGTGAGGCTTGCGCCTTATTCATGGCGTGCTGCCAAGGTTTGGCCGCGATTGCGGAGGCGGGCCTGATTCATCGCGACATTAAGCCAGCAAATATTTTGATGGGCGAAGACGGTGCACCCTTGATCGGCGACCTCGGTTTAACCCGGCCGGTTGGCTATGGCACGCGCAGTCGCGTGACCGGTAACCTCGGAACACCGAGTTATATGGCTCCCGAGCAACTCGATGATGAGGCCGCCCTCGATATCCGCTGCGACCTGTATGGACTCGGTGGCACCTTGTTCACGGCCCTCACTGGTCACCCGCCGTTCCGGGGCAAAACACCAGCTGATACCTTGCGTATGGTCGTGCAGGGCGAGGTGCCCGATCCACGCAAATTCCGCCCCGAGCTCGATTCAAGCCTTGCCGATTTGGTGATGACGGCCCTGGCAAAAGATCCCGACGACCGTTTTCAGCGCCCGATTGAGTTCGCCCAGGCCCTGAACGTCTGTCTCGATAATTTGGGAGAGGGTTCGCGTCGGCGTTCTGGTTGGCTGGGTCGCCTGTTTCGCGGCTAAGACCGGTTTCAGTGGATTGATTGCCGACAAGTTGGTCGGCTAAAGAGGCCTTGAGATTTGAATCCGTTCTGACTATAATGGCGTTGTATGAATGACCACATTCAACAACGGTTAAAGTTTCTTGAGGAACTAGTGGGTCCGACCAAGGCATTCTTGCCGAAGGCGCACTGGGAGGCGATCTGCTGTGAAATTGACGCGATCTCACGCGAGGTCGGCGAGATGCATGACAAGATGGCCGATTGGCAAGCTATGTATCAACTGCTGCGCGATTGGGCCGATACGGATGACCCCATCACCACTCGGCGCGTACGCAGCGACAGTCATCGGGAGGCGGGGTAGAATCTACGGATTCGTCTCGTGCCTGAGAAGGGGGAGACCGGCCGGTGTAGGCCGGTCTTTTTTCATCTAAGGGGCTTTGCCCCTTAGGATCCCCAGTCGCCGGCGCTTCGCTGGGCTCGCGGGCTTGGTCGGACCTGGCCTGCGGCCTGCGCGGCGGCGCTACGCGCCATTTTCGCCGCGCACCGGTCCTCGGGCGCCCGGCGCTCGCTTTGCTCGCTGGGGGTGTTGGGGTGGCATCGCATCGCTTTGCTTGCTGGTGGTGGGTTGCATTGCTTTGCTTGCTGGTGGTGGGTTGCATCGCTTTGCTTGCTGGTGGTGGGTTGCATTGGTTTTGGCTTTGATGAACGCGGCGGTGCCTGGGAGTGTCGCTGCCCTCAGCGACATACACCCGCCGCGTGTGCTTGCGTTAACGAGTGGCGCTTCCGGTGTTTGTGTGAAAACACAGGCTTTTCGCACTCATGGATACAGATCTAACCCGCCCAGATGGAAGTACAC
>JAQIBG010000488.1 GCA_027859175.1 Planctomycetota bacterium
GGACTGACGGGCGCCTGAGCGGCGCTTCAATACTGAACGTAGGCTGCTCGCTGTGCTCGCATTGCTGGCGCATGTTTGTGCGCCATGCGCAGTCTGCGCGTCGAGTCTAAACGGTAGATAACGGGTCTCATTGCGCGCCGGCTGGGGGTGTCGCTGCCTTGGGTCGCAAGCGTGCCCAGCCGTGCCCAGCCGTGCCCAGGAATGCTGATCCCGGATCTCCATCCAGCGCTCTCTCCAGGTCCCCAGCTCTCAGTTCATCGTGCGAAGTAACTATTACTGCCACCATGCATCAATACACCATCTAAAACTATCAATTGTCGATAAATCACACATATCGCAATTTCAATCAGACTCATGCAACACTTGCACCACATTCTCGCTCGCTGGCAGCCTGAAGTATGTCGCCAGACTATGCCAAGTGATGCATCAACACCGTGGTCACATGTGGCTGCGAACATTCGTCTTGGTGCCAGGTGGTGCCAGATGGGCGCAATTCTTATGCGAACATCTATCAGCAACAATTTTCATCAGTTCTTGTGCGCAGGTACAGAGATTAGGTCTTGCGTAACGCGTGTAAGTTACCAAGGTCCTCCGCCGCTGACCCAAGGGAGGTAACAGACTTTCGTGCGTGTGACCCTAATTTTCTGTGCAGTTGTTATGCTTGCGATTGCTGCTTTCTTTGGCTTGCGCTCCACGCCAAGCGGTGTTGATGCGCCTGTTACCCCCGCTGCGCCCGCCCAATCGGCACCTGTGGCCGCCACGCCTGAGGCCTCGGCATCACCGCCTGCGCCAATGCCCGAGTCTGACTCGGTGCCCGCCACCAGTTCCGCAGTGACCCCCGAGCTTGCCGCCCCAGTTGAGCCAGCAGGGGATGCCCCGGCCGATCCAGCTGCAGCGGCTGACGCTGAAACGCCCGTGGCCACCGACGAGCAAGACATCCCCAATTACGGCACCACGCCTGGTGTCCCTGGCGATGCCAACCCCAACGTCGCTTCGGTGGTCGAGGCCTTGGCCAACCCTGCGGCGCATCCCGAACGTCTCAGCCCCATGCACGCCCCGGCGCCCTTCAACGCCGAGGCCTACCTGAGCAACCCCCAGGCCTATTTAGACGTGGTTGAGCCAGGCCGCGTGTTCCAGGCCGCCCAGCCTGGTGAGGCCCCGCGCCTGCGCCCGGCCGTGGCCGAGCGCCAGCGCGTGGTGCAGGGCGAGCAGGTGGCTTTGTCCGTCAAAGGCGTGCCCAGCGGTATGCCGGTGACTTTTACTTCGTTTGATCTCGGCGTTTTCGCCGAAAACCGCCTGACCTCGGTCACCGTGCCTGCCGACGACCGCGGCTTGGCCACGGTGCACCTCGAGGGCACCCCCGGCACCATCGCCGATGTCGGGATCTTGGCCGCCTCGCCGGCCACTAGCGGTCACATTCGCTTTATTGTCGAAGTCGTCCTCCCGGGCGACCCGGAACAGGGCGGCTGAACAGCCGCCAGGAGTAGCTTTGCTATGTCTACTATGATTCGTTTCTTGCTGACTGTTCTTGTGTTCGGGGTGTGCAGCTATGTCAACGCCGTCGAGACCGTTATCGTCAAAGATGAGGCCGAGGCAGCAGCGCAGTACGAAAAGATAAAGAACTGTAAGAACTACAAGTTCCGGTTTTGCTGGCCGAAGTGTACTTCGTGTGAACTGGGCAATGGAAGCACGACTTGGTTGCAGTGCCCAAGCCCAAGCACGCTTGCGGCGCCCGATTGGAAGAAGAACTGGTACTGTAAGGAGATGGGTTCCGACGGGAATTCTTGGATCGACAACATGTCGATGAATCATCATCACACGGCTAGTGATTATGCGCCTGGCAAGCCGTCTGCTGGCTGTGCTCCCTGTGGAGCAAGTGGGGGGCAGAGTGCCAATATTGAGGCAGAGTCCTACTTTGGACTGGCACGCACGCATCGTTTTCGCGATGTGACTGAGCGGTCGAGCTTGAGCCCCGGTGTCTTCTATGGCTTTGACATCTCGCTTGACCTTGCTGAGACTTTCGATTTCGGTGATGAGGGCAATCGTGCACGAGTCTTTTCCCCCGACCTCCAATATCCTTTCTACCTCTACGACGGGATGTATGGCGACGATCGTGATGGTGTCTATCAGGATGGCATCAAGGAAGATGAAGAAGCCGATGTTGTAGAAAAGATGCGAATCTATGATTTGGAGGGCAACCCTACTGAATCTCTTCCGCATACCGCAACGGCGGTAGTTCGCCTGCACCATGGCCATGATTTGGTTTTCGAAGTCATAGATCTCAACCCCGTTGACTATACGACCACCTGGGTCACCGACGCAGAGCGCGGTGCGGTCCTCGAGCTGGATGGCATCGGTCAGTACGTGGCGGTTGAAGATAGCATCGACATCAACCTCGGTACCAATGCCAAGCGCACCGTCGGTGTGTGGTTCAAGGCCAACGCCACCGGCGGCACCCAAGTTTTGTACGAAGAGGGCGGCACCTCGCGCGGCCTCAATCTCTATCTTAAAGACGGCACTGTTGTTGTTGGGGCCTGGAACACCGATGAGAGCAGCTGGGCCGGCACCTGGCTAAGCACCGCCGCCCCCGGCGATGGCGCCTGGCATCACCTAGCCGTGGTTCTCGACGGCAGTGCCACCATCACCGAAGGGGCCATGATTGGCTACCTCGATGGCGTCGCCTTTGCCACCGGAGCCGGCTCGCAGCTCGACCGCCGTGCAGACAATATCTGCATCGGCGCCGTGCGCTCGGATACCCGCATCAATGGCACGGTGATCACCGGTCACGGCATCCGCCCCTTCGGCGGCCGTCTCGATGACCTGCGCATCTACAATGTCGCCCTTGGCGAGACGGCCCTGGCCGATCTGGTTGCTGGCACCGAGCCGGCCGATGCCCCGGTTGCCCAATGGGCCTTTGACGACAGCGCAAGCAAGGTGGCTGCCGATAGCTCAGGCAACGGCCACGATGGCATCTTGCTTGATCAGCCCCGCTTGACCGGCCGCATCATCGCTGCCAAAGATCGCAGTGGTTTCCAGACCAGCTACGCCTACCACGCCTACAGTCAGGCCGAGATCCTCGAGTCACCCGAGCGTCAGCTCCAAGTGGCTACTATCACCGATCCCCATGGTCGCGTGATCAGCCTAAGCTACGGCGCCGCCCAGGTTGGTGGCCGCTGGGTACTGGAGCAGGCCACCCTGCCGAATGGCTCTACCATCAGCTACGGCTACGCCGACGGCAAGCTCAGCACCATCAGCCAGCCCGATGGCACCGTGTCGAGCTTCACCTGGGGCGTGAATGAGAATGCCGCGGTTACCACGCTCACCTATGATGACGCTGGTGCCGACGGTACCCACCGCCGTAAAACCGCATGGTTGACCAATAATTTTAGTCAGGAGCTCCACGGTAGCTATCACACCGTGTGGAATAGTTCGTCGCTGCTGATCCGTGCTGTGATCAACGGTGCAGATGAGGTCGCCTATTTGAACATGTGGAACCCCGATACGTGGCAGAAATGGCTTGTTTACGAAGGTGCCGGCCGCGTCAAAGAGGTCCGGTGCTATAAGGTGACCTACATGGCTGACGGCTGGACCAAGGGTGACTTCACCACTGGCAATGGCTACGACGCTATTGTTGGTAATTTTGAGGCAACCCACCAAGAAGACGTGCTTGGTGACTGGAGCAATTACAGCCGGAGCACGCCCGTGAAAGTGACCACGCCCACTGGCCAGGAGGTGACCGTCAAATACGACGCTCAGCGCTTCCCCACCAAACAGATCTGGCCCGATGGCACCAGCGAGCACACCACCTACAACAGCTTCAAGCAGATCACCCGCTATCGCGACCGCGCCAATCGTGTGACCTTGAAGACCTACGACGTTGACGGCAATCTGCTCAGCAAGGAGATGGGCTTGGTCTACAACGGCAGCGCCGACGTGCCCACCAACGAGTATGCCCAGTTCATCAACACCTATACCGGTGATGGCCTCCTGGCCAGCAGCACCGACGCCAACGGCAATACCACCGATTACCTCTACAACGATGCCAACTACCTGACCCAGGTCATCGAGCCGGCCGATCTGCCGGGTGACCTGCGCGCCGTCACCAGCTACAGCTATGATGCCGCCGGGCGCCAAATCAGCAGCACTGATGCTGTTGGCCGCGTCGCGTCTTACGGCTACGACGAGCGCGACCGCCACGTCCTCACGGTTTACGCCGACGGCTCCACCGAAGGCAAGCTCTACGGCGAGGGGGTCTATGCCAACCTCGTGATCCGCAGCTTCGATCGTAACGGCAAGGCGACCGACAATCAGTATGACGCCCACGGTCGTCGCATCGCCAGCACCGTTGGCGCCATGGAGATCGCCGGCAATGCGCCGCTCGAATTGGCCACCGTTAACGGTCGCCTCCAGGTCCGCCCGCAGGGCAGCGCCGCCGTCGTGCCGGTGGCCGATCCCACCGTCGCCGTGGTCCAAACCTGTAGCTATCTCGATGGCACCAATCTGCGCACCACCTGCCTCAAGGCCGGCGAGCGCGTTGATTATGGTTACGATTACCGGCAGCGCTTAGTGGCCACCACGCGCTACCCGCGCAGCGGCCTCGCGCTCACCAGCCGCAAGGCCTATCGCGACAACCTCCTGTTTAGCACCACCGACCCCTACGGTCGCAGCACCTGGTTTGCCTATCGCAGTGGCGATAAGGAGCTTGTGCGCCACGTCAAGGCCACCGTGCCTGCCTTCGATCCGGCTGCAGTCAGCGCGCTGACCCGTGATGCCGGCCTCAACGCCGCCTATCTGATCACTGATTTCACTATCGACGCCGTTGGCCAGCGCACCGAGACCATCGATCCACGCGGGATCATCCACCGCGCCAGTTTCGATAGTCGTGGCCGCGTGACCAAGCGTGTCGAGGCCGCTGCGCGCCTAGAGGGGGGCGCGGTCATTGCGGAAACCGATCCGCGCATCGCCGCCATCACCGAAACCGACTACGACTCCCAGTCCAACGTGATCGAGATTCGCCACCCGCGCTACTTTGATCCAGCCGATGCCGAGGGCTATCAGCAGGCCCGCACCGCCATTAGCTATGGTGGCCGCAATCTGCTGCAGAGTCGCACCGATGCCGCCAACACCGGGCTCGCGGCCACTGAGATGGTCAGCTACAATCTCGATCGCAGCACCGCCGAGCGCATCGACTTTAAGGGCAACGCCACCCAGACCTACTGGGAAGCCTGCTGCAAGCGGGTTCAGGCCCAGGTCGATCCGCTCGGCCACGGTCAGGGCTTCGGCTACGATCACTACGGCAACCGCACCTGGTCGGCCACGATCAGCGATCTGGCTGCCCTGGCCGCGATTGGCTGCTGCGAGTCCGAGCGCGATGCGCCCGACGCGCAAACCCTAGCCGAAACCACCACCCGCTACGACGCGCGCAATCGTCCGATTGCGCAAACCCGCTGGCTGGTGCCGCTGGGTCCGGTTGATCCCAATGCTGTCCCAATTGCCGCGCCAGGCGCCAGTGATGGCCTCACCACCACCTGGGTCTACGACGACAACCTCACCGACGGCATCGGTCTTGATAGCACCTACGCCAGCCAACTCGCCGCGCTGTTGTCGGGTCGCTTCGGCTCTGAGGTCGACGGCTCCGCGGTGGCGGTGACTAATCCGGCCGGCGAAATCACGCTCACCGTGCGCGATGGCCTCGGCCGCAGCGTGCTCAGCCTCGAGCCTGATGGTGACGCCACCCGTACTGACTACGACGACCTGGTGCCGGCCCAGCCCGGGCAGCCCGGTGCGCTGCTGGCCACCGCCAGTGTGCGTGACCCGGCCGGTCTGGCCCTCACCGCGATCCGTTACGCTGACGGCGCCGGTCGCGTGCTGCGCAGCACCGACGCCGAAGGCGAGCACACCACGCTCAGTTACGACGCCAACGGCAACCGGATCAGCTACCGCGACCCCAACGGCGTTGGTCAAGACTGTGTGTTTGATGCCCGTAACCGCGACATCGTCTGTGAAGACACCCAGGGCGATCGTCAGCTCAAGGTCTACGATGCGGCCTCGCAGTTGGTGCAATCGGTCGACGCGGTCGGTGCCCAGGCCCTGCCCGGTTTTGCCGGCGAACGCCTGAGCTCAGCCACGCCGGGTCTCGACTGGTGTCAATTTGATGTGCGCGGTCGTAAGATCGCCTGCACTGATCGCCTGCGCGATACCGGCGGCGCGGCCGTCAGCACCACTGCTTTCAGCTATGACGCCAACAGCAACCTCCTCAGCATCACCGATGCCGAGGGTGGGGTCACTGAGTACGATTACGACCTGCGCAATCTGCTCATCGCCGAGCGCTTCCCCGGTCATGACGCGGCCAGTAATTACGATCAGCGGCTCTACGGCTACGACGCGGCCCGCCGACTGACCAGTCGCGATGATCAGAGCCGCGCGCTCACCACCTATAGCTACGACATGGCCAACCGCCTTGCGCAGCGCGCGTACCCGGATGGTCTCAATGACACCTTCGCCTACGACGCCGCCAGCCGCCTCACCGAGGCCGCCAGCGCGCGCTACGCGGTGACGGTGCAGCGCAGCTATCATCCCGACAGCTCGCTCGATGTGGAAACCATGCTGATCGACGGCGAGAGCTACGCGGTGAGCCACAGCTACGACGCCGCCAACCGCGACGTGGTCTGCCTGTATCCCACCGGTGCCAGCGTCACCAGCACCTATACCCAGCGCAGCCAGTTGGCTAGCCGGGCCTACGCTGGTACGCAACTCGCCGGGTACACCTACGATGCTGGGATGCGTGAAACCGATCGCCAACTCGGCAACGGCTTGCTCACCACCCGCAGCTACGGCCGCGGTGACAACCTGGTGACCAGTATTGTCACCCCCGGGGTGATCGACTTCGGTTACAGCTACGACGCCAACAAACGCAAGACTGGTGAGACCGACGGCTCGGTGCTGGCCTGGGACCAAACCTTTGGCTACGACGGTGAAGACCGCCTGGTCGATTGGGACCGCGCTGGTGTGCCAAGTCTCGTCGCGCCGATCCCGAGCGACCGCGCGTGGGACCTCAGCCTGGTGGGTGACTGGGACACGGTCAGCATCGACAACGTCGCTGAAGGCCGCGTCCACAATGGTGTCCACGAATTGCTGCAACGCGCGCCCACTGGCGCACCGGCCGTTACGCTTAGCTACGACGCCAAGGGCAACCTGACCAGCGACGGCAGCCAGAGCTACGCCTGGGATTATGACAACCGTCTCGGCACTGCTGGTGATCTCGCTGATAATGGCAGCGCCAGCTATCGCTACGATGCCCTCGGGCGCCGGGTTCAGAAGACGGTGACCACCGATACCGGTACGCTGACAACGACTTATGTGTTGTCGGGGGCGCAGGTGGTGAGCGAGTATGAGGACGGGGTCTGGGCCCGCAGCTTTGTCTATGGGAGCTATGTTGATGAGCCGCTGGCGATGATCGCTGGGGGGGAGACGTACTACTATCATCAGAACCATCTGTATTCGGTGGCTGCGCTGACCAAGGGCGATGGCTCGGTGGTTGAGCGGTATGGGTATGATGCGTATGGTGCTAGTGTGGTGACCGATGCTTCCGCTTCGAATGTGCTTGCTGGGTCTGCTGTTGGGCAGCCGTACCGGTTTACGGGGAGACGGTTTGATGGGGAGACTGGGCTGTCGTACTTCCGTGCGAGGTATATGGATCATTCGATGGGGCGGTTTGTTGGGCGGGATCCTTTGGGGTATGTGGATGGGATGTCAACGTACCGTGCTTGGTTTGTGCCGGGTGCTTTCGATCCAAGTGGGATGAGCAGTTGGCTGGATTGCATTGCAACCACAACTAGGCTTTGCCAGAGTGGATTTGAGGGATCAGGGGTTGACCCAGAGTTGGTGAATCAGATTTGCAATAAAAAGGCAGAAGAGCAGTGTGGCGAATTGAGAGATTTTGACTTTGATGACCCGCCATGGTGGGAGGATTGGGATCCAGAGAGTGGGGGTGGGGATTCACCAGCTGATGAGCCTGATTGTCCATGCGGGTATGACAAGGTCACATGGCTTGTTGCTCCGGTTCCGCCAGGGACGCCTAGTAGTCTATGCTATAAAATTGCCACCGCCAATCTGAGCAAATGTGCGGGATATGCAAATCGGTCTTGCAGGAATGCTTGTGAAATTGTCGCGACCAAGCAGGCGGACGCATGTGGGCAAATTCCGGGTTTGAGCCAATTGAAAGGGGCCTTGACGCCGGAGGACATAAAAAGGATAGAGGATCTTCAGTCTCTCTTGGGCGGCGGGGCTGGCTATTGTTGTCAGAAGGGATCGGGATGATGACCTGGACTCATCGGAATCATTTCTTTGTTGTGGTTTTTACTGCCTTTGCCTTCGCTCTTGCGCTGAACGGTTGTCAGGGGAAAGGCGAGGAGTCGAAAGCTTCAGTGCGGGATGTTTCTTCTCAGGATGTATTAAATGCCTATCATCTGGGTCGCGTTGAGGCTGCTCTCTTTATGTGTGATCGTTTAAGGCAGTATCACGATGCATTGGGCGATTTCCGTTCTGCGGATGCTTTTTCTGGGCAACTTAGGGCCGTATTCTTTCAGTTGGGTTTTGAGGCTGTTAATATGGCAGCAGCAGGGTCGGTAGATGCCATTATTGAAAGCAATGTTGATCTTTCCAGTGCTGTTGAGGCCGCATTAACATCGGGTGGCGAGGAGGCCTTCGTGGCATTGGCTCAAGAAGGGGAATCTCTGGGTGACGCATACATGAGTATCATGATTATCGGTCCTCATGGCCGATCGTCTTGGGTTTCTAGCCCGGGTGGCGACTTCTCAATTAGGGTGCCCAAGGAGCGTATTGAGGATGTAATGAAATTGATCCGCACGAAATCCCAGGACACACAATAGACGACGGTAGTTGTTTTTAGATTTAGTTTCTACGTGCTCCGGTATACATTCCTGTGGTCCCGAATGGCATAAGGCCGCCCGCATGGGCGGCCTTCTGCCGTGGTTCAG